>NZ_JBMGUV010000003.1:0-293614 GCF_049058285.1 Lysinibacillus sp. UGB7 | reverse complement strand
ATCTAAGTCCGGTACAATACCAGACTCAGATCTTAGAAGCTGCTTAAATTATTTGTCTAACTTTTTTGAGTCAGATCAACTTGATTCTCACAAGTTTTCCTACAGTTCAATTCAATTTTTTTACTATTAAGGCATTTAAATCATCTTTTAGTTACATAAATTCATTGACTAATGCATTAAATTGATTTTCGCTCATTTTGATATCAATATCTGTAAGCGGTAATTCAGAGTAGCCTGGGACTTTCTCTTGATAAGAAGTCGTTTTTGTATCTTGATAGATAATACCTGTAACGAGCCCCTCATTTTCCATTACTGTACGCATTGCCATGCCGCGATCTGAATTGTCATAACCTTCAATATCTGCAAGCTTTGTTAAGTTCTCTTTGAACCAATCATACGTATTCACTTTGTTGTATGTTACACAAGGTGAGAACACGTTGATGAATGAGAAACCTTTATGATTAATACCCGCTTCGATTAGAGCTGTCAATTCTTTAATATCTGTAGAGAATCCTTGTGCCACAAATGTTGCACCACTTGTTAAAGCTACCTCTAATGGTTTTAATGAAGGCTCAATGGCACCACCTGGCGTTGATTTTGTGATAAATCCAGCAGCCGAGCGTGGTGAAGTTTGCCCTTTTGTTAAACCGTAAATTTGGTTATCCATGACTACATATGTGATGTCAATATTACGACGGATAGCATGAATTGTATGCCCCATCCCGATCGCGAAGCCGTCTCCGTCACCACCTGATGCGATAACATTTAAATCACGATTTGCCATTTTTAAGCCTTGTGCAATCGGTAGTGCTCGACCATGAATCCCATGGAAACCATATGAATTAATATAACCTGAAATACGACCTGAGCAGCCAATCCCAGAAATCACAGCAAGCTCGTTTGGCTCGATGCCCACGTTGGCAGCTGCGCGCTGGATTGCAGCTTGTACTGAGAAGTCACCACAGCCTGGGCACCAGTTTGGTTTTACTGTATTACGAAAATCCTTAAATGTTGCCATTAGCGAGTCAGCTCCTTCACTTTATTTTCTAATTCACCTGGCAAGAACGGCGTACCGTCATATTTTGTGATTGTCTCAATCTTATCGTGGCCGCCAATATTCATTTTCATGATATTCGCTAATTGACCTGTGTAGTTATTTTCGACAACGATAACTTTTTTCGCTTGTGCCACAAGAGGTGTCATATCCGCAGAAGGGAATGGATGAATTAAGCGAATATGTGCATGGTTTACGTTCATGCCTTGAGCGTTTAAACGTTCTTGTACTTCTTCAAGAGCTCCACGCGTAGAGTTAAAACCAACCAGTAGTATATCTGCTTCCTCGTGTGGTGTATTTTTGTAAACAGGTGTATCAAAATTCAGTGCTGCAAGCTTTCGGAAACGTTTATCCATTTGTGCACGACGATTGCCCGTTGCTTCAGATGGCTTACCCGTTTCATCATGCTCTACACCCGTTACATGGTGAATACCATTTAACTGACCAGGTAAAACACGCGGTGATATACCGTCTTCTGTATTTTCAAAACGTTTAAAGTAGGCTTTATCCGCTGCTTCTTCAAGATCTTCCGTTACAATTTTACCGCGACGAATTTCAATTTTTTTGTAATCAAATGGTTCAACAGTTTGTTTACCAAGCGATAACTGTAAGTCTGTTATTAAAATAACTGGTAATTGCAATTCCTCTGCAATATTGAATGCTTGAATTGTGTCAAAGAACGCTTCTTCCATTGTAGAAGGTGCAATGACCACTTTCGGAATCTCACCGTGTGTACCATAAAGCATGGCCATTAAATCCGATTGTTCTTGCTTTGTCGGTAGACCTGTTGATGGGCCACCACGTTGTGTATCGATTACAACAAGTGGTTGCTCTGTCATACCTGACAACCCAATTGCTTCCATCATCAACGAAAGACCAGGACCTGCTGATGCAGTGAATGAACGAACACCACCGAAGTTTGACCCGATGGCCATTGTTGCTGCTGCAATTTCATCCTCCGTTTGAATAACTGCACCACCAAATTTCGGTAATTTTTTAATAAGGTATTCCATAATTTCAGAAGCTGGTGTAATTGGGTATGCAGCCATAAAGCGTGTCCCAGCTGCAAGTGCACCTAGTGCTACTGCATCATTCCCAATCATAAACATACGGCGTTTACCATCAGCAGGAGCTAATGCCCACTCGCCAACGCGCTCACCTATAAGCTCATTCATCATTTCATGGCCGCGTGCAATAGCTTCCATGTTTTTCTGCACCACTTCTTCACCTTTTTTACCAAAAATATCATCCACAACATTTTGGAAGACAGCATCTTCTAAGTTAAGAAGTGAAGCTGTGGCTCCGATTGCTACCATGTTTTTCATTAACGTTGTGCCTAACGCTGCTGCCACTTCTGTGAATGGTACAGCAAATAACGGTGCCTTTGAATCTTCAGGTTTTACTGGTTCAAATTTGGCATCAGCTAAAATAACACCATTTTCTGTTAACTCTTTATAATTGACGTCGATTGTTTCTTGGTCGAACGCCACTAAAATATCTAAATCATCCGCAATTGAACGTACTTCTGTTGGACGAACTGTAATTTTATTATTCGTATGGCCACCTTTAATTCGAGAAGAGAAGTGACGATAACCGTATAGGAAGTAACCTAAACGATTCATTGCCATTGAGAAAATCTCGCCTGTACTCTCAATCCCTTCACCCTGTTGCCCACCGACTTTCCATGAAAGCTGATGTAACATGTCAACAACTCCTTAAATCCAATGTATACTATTATTTTTTCCTTCATAAGTTTAACACGAAGACACGGTCTACACTATTGTTATTCAATGATTTAGCCGAAATTCAGACCTTTGACCGAAAATCCGTTCAAAAAATTGCAATTTTCAGATTAATCTCGTATTAAAAATAACTTACTGGCATGCAATCCAGTACCAAATCCTCGTTTGTTACTAGTGGTATGTATATGAACTGAGCTTTCCTTGTGCTATCACATTGGGCTTGCGTGCTATTTTAGGTGACCTGTGCGTTCCTCTCACTTACCCGAACGGTTCTACTGCCGACCTGAGCGCTTCTCTCGCTTACCGAGCGCTCCTCCAACTGACCGGAGCATTACGATTCAATAGGTTAACAGCCCCAGCACATATTGGATTTGCACTATAACAAAAAATGCCTTGCACCAATTCATCGGTGCAAGACATTTTTTTTGGTTTTTATCGGGAACTACCAAGGCTCAGTCTCACACCTAACTTGAGAGCAAGGACGCGATAGTACCTGATCGGTTAAAGTCAACAGGAAGTTGATTACTTAGGCTCTGTATTTATTGCTGTTGCTTCGTCGCCGCACAAATAAATTGCCACAAGATGTAGCGTTCTTCGCCTAAATTCCTAAATAATCGGTGGGGATAAAGAATCCCCCACCGATTAAAGGTTCACTTTATTATCGAACACGTTTTTCTACTAGCAATTTTAAAGCTGTACGTTCCTCACCAGCAATTAAAATATCGGCAAACGCCGGTGCGCATATTAAATCTGTGCCACTTGGCGCTACAAATCCGCGTGCAATAGCCACTGCTTTCACGGCTTGGTTAAGTGCACCCGCCCCAACTGCCTGCATTTCTGCTTGCCCTTTTTCTCTGATTACCGCGACTAATGCACCTGCAACTGAATTTGGATTAGAGCGTGACGATACTTTTAATGAATCCACAATTATTCCTCCCCGTTTCGCGAATAGTGTTTACGCTCAACAACTCATGTCCCCCTTTTCGGTTCTCAAGTTATTGTCCGTAGGTCATTTTATGCTCGTGAAAACGAAAATAGACTATTTTCAAAACCGATATATTGCAAACCATTCAAATACATGGAACTTTATCATGCAGATACCTACAATTCATAGTATATAAAAGTACGTTCTCACTTGTTTTCGCCAAGCTTTAATCTAAGGATTATTGCTTGTTCACACAAAAAAAACTACTGTGTTTTTCATGACACAGTAGTTGTTCACATTATCCTTGGAACGGATAGTCTTCATTTATATAAATTCTTTCGCAGTGCACAGCTTTTCCTGTTTTGTCATCCATTTCAACGAAAAAGCCACTTAACACGTCGCGCCCTTTTTTTGGCACTTCAAAGCGGGATGGCATATTTGTCTGGAATTTGTAAATAACACTTTCCTTCGTCATCCCTAAAATTTCATCATACGGTCCTGTCATTCCAACATCGGTAATATAGGCTGTCCCATTCGGATAAATACGCGCATCTGCAGTCTGTACATGTGTATGTGTCCCTACGACCGCTGACGCCTTGCCATCTAAATGCCAACCAAGTGCAATTTTTTCACTTGTCGCTTCTGCATGGAAATCCACAAATACGAGCGGTGACGTTTTACGCGCTTCTTCAATCAATTCATCCGCCATTGCAAATGGATCCTCATGCGGAGGCAAGAACACCCGACCATGCAAATTAATAACCGATAATGTGACACCATTTTTTGAAATTTGCACCATTCCTTTACCAGGTGCCTCACTCGAAAAATTGGCTGGACGAATTAAGTAATCCGCATCATCAATAAAATCAAAAATATCTTTGTTGTCCCAAGTATGATTGCCCATCGTAATGACATCCACACCCATTTGTAAAAGGTCCGTATAAATATTACGGGTAATACCACGACCTGCTGCTGCGTTTTCACCATTGGCAATGACAACGTCTGGGCTAAATTTTTTCTTTAAACGTGGCAAATATTTTTCCACTGCATCACGACCAATTGAGCCGACAATATCTCCAATAAATAGCACTTTCATTTTGCAAAACCACTCTTTCTATAAATAACACTATTTAGTTTACCATTTTTTCTTCGCCCATCGCAAAATAAAACGCAAACCATGCCTAGTCTACACTATATACAATCTGACGATATTTATCGTTGTGCCGATGTTTACCAAACGACAATCTCACGGTGACATCATGAGCGATGGCTGAGTAGTTGTTTTGCTTTAGTAGCACTCGTTTTTACATCGTGATGTATTTGCCCTACTAAGTAAGCCCCGAATTTCCATTTGTTCAAGATATATGTCACACCAATGGAGCAACTCGTACTAATAAAAAATGAAATGCCCACAACAGAAAAAATGCTTAATTTTTCTACATAGGGGGATAAAAAGCCTTTTACCAATATATTAAATAATGGATGTAACAAATAAATGCCAAAGGAATAGCGACTAATAAAAATCATAAATCTTGGCATTCTCTGCAATTTACTCGCAATAAAAAATAACAGGAAAGCGACGCTCAATGTATACAGTATGACATCTATTCTCTTTGAGTGAATTTCAGTGATAAAGCCCCAAAATTGGATAGCTAGTAAACTACTGAGTGTAAAAAGGAATCCAACGAAAAGTTGATAACGAAAACGATGTAACCATGATAGGAAAATTTCATAATTTCTGCCGCAATAGTAGGCTGTTACAAAATAAGCTATCCATGCAGGAAAGGGCATCCTATTTAAAACGCTCCACTCCAGTTCTGCATATGGCAAATAGGAAAAATACTCGTACAAATCCAAAAAATTAAAAAAAGCTAAGTAACCAAAATTTATAAGAAATGCTGTTAGAATCACTTTATAGGCGGGGTATTTTGATACAATATATTTTACAAATAAGGGATGTAAAAAATAAAATTGAAAAATGATAACGATAAAATAGCCGTGAAAATCACCTTCGAACAAATTTAGAAATACTTTTTTTTCGAATTCACCACTATTTGTTCCAATCGAATGAAGAGCTGCATCTAGAATACCTATAAATAGAAAAGGGATAAAAATATACTTAATACGTTTGTCATAAAATTTTTTGGGCAATTGATTCGGATAAGAATATGCAATCACGAACTCGGAGATAAAAATAAAGAGTGGTGTGCCGAACATTAATGCCAATTGGATAGACGTCAGTACAAATAATAATGGACTTTCCTCCATGTCATACATATCTAATGCTAAAGTGACTCCGTGCATTAACACAATTCCCAAACAGGCAACGCATCTTAGTAAAAATATTTCTTTAACCACTGGTTTCATTTTTCCCACCTGCCATTTCTAAGCAATCGATCTTGCAAGTCAATTATGCTTTTAGCTTATCGGTCATACGTAAACACATAGGAAAAACTTTTTAGTCGTTGGAAATTGTGCGCTTTACATGCAGCAAAATATCACGCATCATTTTAGGTTCAAGTAAAAAATTCCCTAAAAGAACAATGGTAATTGTCCATAAAGAAACACATGTAGCTGCTACTAACCAAGAACCTGCACCTGTAATATGGAGTTCAATAAATATAAACGGAGAGGCTGCGATGCATGCTAAAATCGTATTGCTGGAAATTTTTTTGACTGTAACCAGCGCTGAATGTTTCAATATTGCATTTGACGTATACAAAATTAAATCACAAGTACGATAGACATATGAACAGAGCGCCCCTATCAATACCCCCTCAACACCCAAAAACTGTACAAAAATAATGGACGTCACAAGGTTAATGACCGCTTCAATAATGGCACGGTTTTTTGTCTCTTTAAAATGGCCAGCTGAGTTTACTAACGTATTGGAAGGAATACGAATCGTATTGGCAACACCTACAATAACAAATAGTGTCGCTAACCACGGTCGTATATAATTAACGTCTTCAATACCCACTGTATAAATCGTCATAAACGGTAAAATTAAAATGGCTGTACATGTATAACAGAAAGCGACGACTGCATAAAAAATGTACTCAAAATATTGAAAATGTTTTTGCAGATCGCCCCTATCCTCTTTTACAAGAATGTCACCAAATGCTGCTAACATCGCCCCCGAAAAAGCTGAAACAAATAAAGTGACGGCATTAAACGCCATATTGTACACCGTAAATACACTAACCTCTTTAAGGCCCAGAAAAATTGTTATCAAAATAAACGGTGTATTAAAGACAACTAATGAAGCGATTTGATGAATTAAAGCATCCCATTTCGCTTTAATGGCAAGTGTATGAGGTTTTACCCTTATATTAAAATATGAATATTTTTTTTGGACATAGCTTCTTAAAAAAAGAATATCTAGTAATAACAGGACACTTGAACTAGCAACAACAACAACGATGGAAAAGCCAAGGACTATAAGCGTCAATGATAATATCGTACTGGCAATTAGCAAGATGGTTTGGATACGAAAAATAACGTAACTTTTTTGATCCGCCGTCAGTAACACTAAATATTTCCCTATATAAAAATACTCCCACATGGTACTGATCCCTAGAATAAGTACCATGTAAAAGGCTGTACGCGGATTCACCTCATCGCCTACCACTAAAGGATAGAAGATAGCTAAAATTACGACTAACACAGTAAAGAAATAACCTGAACGTCTATAAAAATGATTGGTAGCAGCGAGTATACCATTTATTTGGTCTTTGTCGCTCAAAGACAAAGGCTTATAAAGTGCTGCAATAGACGCATTGCCTACACCTGCCTCTACAATCTTTAAATAACTTAAAAATTGCTTTATGGAGGAAATAAGTCCATTTGAAGCGGAGCCATACGTCGTCATAAATAATCGAGGTAAAATGAAATTAATGGCTGCCGAAACAATTTGAAGCATTATATTTGACATTAAATTCAATATCACTTTTTTCGTTCTCATGTTGGCAAACACCTTATCCTTCAGGAACAGTAGGATCGAAACTTTCTACTCCGGCTCAACCAAATCAAACCATAGAGTAAAAGAATCTGTTGTTTCCTTAATAACCAAATATAAACCTTTGATTTGAACGGTATTTTATTCATGTGCACCGCCTGTAACGCCTTCTTCATTTCCGCATGAGCTAACATTTTATCGATAAAGATTTTTTTCTCACGCAAGCTCTTTTGATTGTGGCGACTACATTCATTATTAACGGCGGCAATCACTAAATACGTAAAATAATATTGTAATTGTTCAGCAAAATTAGGAACCAAATGTTCCGCATCTCGTTTTAAATCATTCAATCGTTTCCACAAAATCATTATTTTTTCAAAGAATTTCTCATCATAACTCGCTGTCATAGAAGAAGGAATTTGACGATAATGGTAGAGATACTTATTTTCTAATATGAATAGATTGTTCGCCTCGAGCAAGCATGGATACGTACAAGCAACATCTTCTCCCAAACAGATTCTATCATCCACATCAAATTGACATTTTTCTATAAGCACTCTTTTAAATAATTTATTGGAGACTGAAGGAAATAATCCAAATTGATAATATTCGCCTGAAAACAGCATAATTGGATATACCTCTTGTTTCATCCTATCCTTCCCATACAGTCCCGGCGCGACAATTTGCGTTCGTTTCACTTCTTGCTCTGGATAATTTTCAACAATATCACAAATGACGATGTCTACATCAAATTTACGTGCGGCGTCACATAATGATTTGTACATATCAACTTCAATCCAATCATCACTATCCACAAAACCAATATATTGCCCACTCGCGACACTTAGCCCCGCTTTTCGCGCACTGACAAGACCCCCATTATTTTTATGGATGACGATAACCCTTGCGTCCAGCTCCGCGTATTCCTCACACATTACGGAGCAATTATCCGTTGAACCATCATTTACCAAGATTAACTCGAAATCTACGAATTCCTGGTTCAATATACTCTCAATACATTCGCGTAAATAAGGCTCCACATTATAGATAGGCACAACAACGCTTAGAAATGGCATCGCCTCATCTCCCATTCATGCAAAGTTCCTGACTTTTACTCATGGTTAATGCAAACATGAGTAATAAAATATGATAAGGAAAATAATCCATTACAAAGGAATCAAGTCCAATATTCGCAATTAACATGATATAAAGGGGTAAGGCGTTGACTGAAAGTACTTGAAAGCTCGTATTATCTTTTATACCAACATTATTTTTTAGCACTTTATATAAACTAAAAATGTAAAGTAAAGCGAGTACTACGCCCAATAAACCTAAATAATAGGGTGTCGATAAGTACATCGTATGGGCCATTTTCACTTTCGAAAAAGTTGTCCCAAAGCCCGCTCCAAAAACAAATATTTTTGTATTTTGCAAAATTTCACTTGCAAACATCCCCCAACTACTCACGCGTCCAGTAGTAATGGCATCAGTAGATATGCCTGCTCCAAAAAATCGAATCCAATAAATTTCGAATAACCTTTCGTAAAAAAAAATGAGTGATGTCCCACAAATCACCAATATGAAAGAAGAAAACTTTATAGCCGTTTTAACATTATTTTTAATGAACACAATAAACGTCAGCAAAATTAATACGATTAATGTGATAATAAACATTTTAGAATAAGTCAGTACGCCAAATGCCGCTAAGATAATGATAAGAACAATCGACTTTTTCTCCTTTTTGCCATTGTGATTAAACAGTACTAATAAACAAGACATGGCTATTAATATTTGCAAACTAAAATAATTAGGATCTAAATCTAAGCCAGTAAATCTAGTACTTATTGTGCTCAGCGTCCTTATCGTATTCACAACCGTCATAGATTGAATAAAATTATCAATCGTTGGAATAGAAAAGCTTATTAAGCGAACTGTTGCAGCTGCAAGTAAGCCTAACACATAGATATACGTATATCTTCGGAAGTAGTCTTTATGGTTAATGGCCTGAATAGCAAAAAAGATTACACTATAATTCAACACAAAGCCCAATACTTCAATCAGATTACCGCCACTTAAAAGTGTTACACCAACAGCATAAAATACAAATAGCAAATAGGTTAACATGAGTCTTGTTGACATACCTTCGTTTTGCAAAATAATCGTCAAGATACTTAAAACTATATAGAAAAAACTGAGGACGACAAAAAGTGAATAGCTCGTTAAATCAAACTTAATGACATACACCCATGAAATAAAAAATAATAGATAGTCAATTCTATGCTGTTGCTTATCCCACAGCATTGCCGTAGACGTTAAAAGAAAAAAAATCCAAAGAAATAAATTGCTACCTGTGTACATTTTTAACACAACAAATATACTGGAAATAATACAGATGAGAATACTGAAATACTTATTTTTCAATATCATTTTGCATCAAACTCCAATACTAGTTGCTCGTGTGCTTTTCGATTTGTATATGGTTTTTCTTCGATAAACTTTTTCATTCTTTGAAGCCTGTCAGCATTTTCGATGACACCGGCAATGACCGGATAAAGATTTTCCAAATTCCCCCCCGTAATAAAGCCATTTTGGCCATCACTAATTAGTTCCCTCGCAGCGGCAAAATTGGTGGTAATAACTGGCGTTTCTAATATCAACGCTTCCCCTACCACCATTGGATAACCCTCATATGCCGAGGTTAGAATGAGCACATCACTTTGTTTTATATAAGGATATGGATTGTGTAATTCTCCTACAAATTCAACTACATCAGCTACACCTAATTCAAAGGCCAATCTTTTATTGTGCAGTAAATCTGGCCCATCACCTACAATTCTCCAGCGAAAATTACTAATTGACGCGTCCTTTAATAACTGACATAGCTGTGGAATAAAATCGAATCTTTTCGTGGCATTGTCAATCCTCCCGATAGATAATAAATCCATCGTGCCTTTTTCAAATGGTGTTTCGTGCAATGCCAGTTCTTTTATGTCTTCGATTGGGAAAAAATTATAGACCACTTGAATTTTGTCTTTATATTGCGGCAGAAAGTGCATTAAATTTTGCTTACATGCTACAGAAACACAAAACAATCGATCAAAATTTTTATAGGTTTTGACACATGCATTATAGTTAAAGTTGGCCTTAAGAGGATCCGTATGTATCCACGCGAACTTCCTATTTGCCCTTACAAATTTATCTACAAATAGATTAGTACCCTGGTTAAAATAATTGTGTGGCACGTCATTAAAATAAGAAATGGCAATATCATAAAGCCTTTCTTTGCGATGTGTTTTTAAGATTATTGCATAAAAATTGTTAGACCCAATTAATCGAACGGCAATCATACATAACATACGTAGCGTTAGATGCCACACATTTTGCCTCTTTTTCACTTCGGCAAAAGGAGTAGCGATTAGTTGTAACAGTAAATTTCCTGTACATACATTAACATTAGGGGGAATGTCCTTCATTAATTCACCTTCACTAAATGTAAATACATCTATTTCATATTGCTTATAGAGACTAACTTCTTTGAGTGTGTTAATTAATGCCTTCTGAATACCGCCCATCTGAAAATTTTGTGCAACAAATAATATCTTCATAGAGTCCCCCTAGCAATCCAATATTATTGTAAATTTTCATATAGTTTACAAGTAAATCTGTCATAAGTTGCTGTATAGATCCGTTAACCTCTTTTCCATTTGGCACCAACTATACTGTTTTTCATATAGTACTTTCATTTTATGCGCAATTACTGGCCACTCTGTTTTACGCATTACCAAGCTGTCTATGGCTTTTTGTAAACTCTCTCTATTAAAATCAATTAACTCTCCAAGATCGTTGTCAGCTACCACTTCAGACATTCCTGTATTTTTTGCCATTATCAAGGGCTTACCGAGCATTAATGCCTCATAAAACTTATTGGGCGCTGCATAATAATGATTCGAAAGCTCCGGATCATAGATAGCTGTCATGATGTCGCAACTATTTTCTAACGCTAATGTCTGTTCATAGGGTAACTTACCGTAAAATAGTATGTTATCGCACTCTTTTGAAATCTGCGCTAGTTCATCAGCCAATTCTCCAAACCCGCCAATATGTAATTCGTAGTTCAAGTTATTCTTAACTACATCCACTAATTCCTTAATAAGTCTCTCTCTAGCCAATATGCCCACATAAACTATTTTCACTTTGTGGGGATTTAACTTTAAGTCATCTTTTAGATTTACATAAAGTGGGGTATTATAAATAACTTCTACTTTTTTGGGCGATGATTTAGCAATCTGTTCTTTCCGTTTCTCTGTACAAATGATTACTGCGTCCACATTGTTCATTAGCACAATATCTATTTTCTCAACAATTTTTCCAATACTCTCAGGCCCATTAAATGGTGCTGTAATCGAATCGAAAACATCATAGATTACTTTTTTATGAAGTATTTTTCCACAAATCGTCCCTACTAGTGCCGTATCAAAGTCACAAGCATGGATAATGTCATAGGTATTTTTATTTCGAAGAAGCCATTGAATTAGTTTTATTTGAAATTTCAACAATGGAAAGAAATTTTTTTTAAAACCTCCACCATACGTAGCCGGCAACCCAAATCTTGTTATTTTAATGGCATGTCTACGTTCCAATAATTGCTCTTTCGCCTTATACTTATCGTCTCTATCCCACGCTAAAATTTGTACAGGCCAATTATTTTTCACAAGGCTGTCCGCTTCCTTTTCAACCCTTGGATCTGGAGCAACAGGATTACTTCTCATTAAAACCACTCGCACATTGACTATCCCCTTACATATTTAATGCCTGCTATAACATTTTCGCCTTTATTTGTTTTTTTGACGTCCATACACAGGACGTTTTTTTGTTCTTTCAAAAAAACTTCCATCTTTTTTTTGTGAAAGTATCTTCCGGCTCATAACATAGTAAAGGCTGGTTGTTTAGTATTCTTGTGTTATTTTCAAGGAAACAATCTACTGCATCTAATTCTTTTTGTTTTTCTAGAAAGCGGAGTCCCTTTTCAAATAATAAGGGACGTGTTTTTAAGTTATGCACATCCGAACCATAAGTATGAACAAGGTTCGAACGCACTAATGTTATGGAAAGCTTTTGAATGGTCTTTCCGAACATACCAGCTAAACTTCCTGCTGTTATTTGTGCGAGTGCTCCCTCGCGTATCAGCTGCTCTAAATGACCTGGATTTTCGGCAATAACTCTATTTCTCTCGGGATGTGCAATGATGGGGGTGATGTCTGCTGTTAGTAAGCCGTAAATGATATCTTTTGTATACTTGGGTATGAAATTAGATGGAAGCTCTAACAGTAAATAGTTTGAATGTGCTAATGTATGTAGTTGCTTTTTTTCACAAAGCGCTAGAACATCCCCTGACAAACGTACCTCGTGTCCTGGGTATAGTGTTAATGGTAAAGTACGCCTATCAATTTCCTTTTGTAATCGCTTAATTTGTTCATTCACTACCTCAAAAGGAACATGATAGAGCGGATGTAAAACATGTGAGGTTGAAATCATTCCTGAAATTCCTTGTGCAACAGCTTGGTCAAATATGCTGAGTGTCTCTTCCAAGCTTTCGGGCCCATCATCGACATTAAATAAAATATGACTATGCATATCAATCACTGCGTTTCACTTCCTTATCTCCATCCTATAGCTATCTATAATATTCTTCATAGTATTGACTCCGCGGTAATTTATAGTTATTTAATACGACCCCTAAAATATTTGCTTGTGAGGATTCAAGGCTAGCCTTTGCCTTGATAACACTAGTATTTTCCACAGCACCACTATTAACAATCAACAGTGTGCCATCACATTTATTGGATAAGATTTGTGCATCAGTCACTGATAAAATCGGTGGTGCATCGAAAATAATGATATCAAATTCCTTCTTTAATTCTTCCATCAAGCTATCCAGTTTTTTAGAAGCAAGTAACTCAGCTGGGTTCGGTGGGATTGGTCCGCTCGTCAAGACAAAAAGATTAGGAATATCTGTACTATTGACGACTTCTATCACACTCAATTGCCTTGTGAGTATATTGGACAGACCTTTTGCATTTTGCAATAAAAACGTATAATGCATTGTTGGCTTACGTAAATCTGCATCCACAATGACTATCCTTTTCCCTTCTTGTGCAAACACTACCCCTAAATTAGCTACATTTGTTGACTTTCCTTCACCTGGTGTGGCAGAGGTCACTAAAATTGTTTTTATATCTTTATCTGGCATCGAAAAAGTAATATTTGTACGGACTGTCCGAAATTGTTCGGAGACAATGGAATGACTATTTGCAACTGTTACAAGCTTCCGGGCCATTTTTACACGCTTTTTTCTTTGCGCCTTTTTTTGTTGAAACATCGCTACTCCCTCCTCATTTTATGGGTTCGAACCCTAGCACTTCTGTTGACATCACTAATTTGACTAATTAGGCCAATAATCGGTAATCCGATCGTGTCTTCAACATCTTGTTCCGTCTTTATTGTCGTATCGAGGCTTGCTACTAAGATTGTGAAACTAGCACTCAAGGTAAAAGCAATAAATGAGGCTGCCACAATATAGAGGGTTTGGTTCGGTGCTACTGGCTCAGGCTCTTCATCCAATTTTGCTACTGACAAAATATTTACATTATCAACAGTCATTAAGATTTGAATTTCCTCTTGAAATACGTCTGCTATCGTATTAGCAATGTCGACAGCTAGGTCCGCTTGCTTATCTTCGACGTTAATATTCACGACTTGTGAGTTATTGGCGCTAGTTACAGTAATTTGTTCCATTAATATTTCTGGCGTCATATCCAAATTCAAATTATTAATGACTTTAGATAAGATAGCTGGACTTTTAATGATGATATTATACGTATTAATTAATCGTAAATCTGTCTCAACCTGTTGTACCCCTATATATGGTTGCTCCGTGTTTTTTTGATTTACTAAAAGCTGGGTTTCTGCTTCATAAATAGGCTGTAAAATAAAATAACTAATAAAGGCTGTCACTAGAGCTACTAATAGTGTAAAACTCATTATAAAAAGCACATGTCTTCGTACTATTGTCAATACATCTTGTAATGTGATTGTCTCTTTCAACGTCCTTCACCCCTTATCAAAACATATGCTTGTTATTATAGGTCTCACTACTGAACTGTTGAATTATCAAAAGCATCATTCAAAAATTTTATGTGGCTGGCTCAATACGATTTTATTTACCAATATATTGTTGCTCACTTTTATTTATTCAAAGAAAAGAACATGTGGATCTAGCATGGCCATAAAGTTTGATTAAAAATCCCTCGCAAACCCCTATTTGCCGACACAAAAAAAGAATCCATTGTAAAAAATGTTGATTATTATGGATTCTTATCAGGCAGATTTAAGTTTAGTTTTTATGAAAAAGTTAAATCATTTTTAGCTGCTAAACTAAGCAATCGTCCAAATCACTATTGCAGTAATGATTTCCAGATACTCCATTTTATCTGTCGAATGCTGCAATTTCTTTGAGATGAACTTTTCTTTCATCAACCTTAGAATTTCACGTTTTTTGTATCGGAATGCATTAATATCCTATCTATAAGGTTCAATCGTGATAAAATCTAACAAATAGAGCTATGAAATCTCATATATGAAATAGCTAATAGCATGCATCAAGTAAAAGTCATAAATATAAAGGGGAAAGATATGAATGGCAGAATTAAAGGATTGGAAAAATAATGCTCACGGACATAAATTTATTGCTTCTTTTAGCGGAGGCAAGGATAGTGTCTTAGCGCTATATAAAGCACAGCAGGTTGGAGAAGCGATTGGCCTAATCGTTATGATGGAGGAAGAAGGGAAACGTTCCAGATCTCATGGAATGCCTCCAGAACTCATACGTGCCCAAGCTAAATCTATAGATTTGCCTGTCTATACTGCAGCTGCAAGCTGGACAGATTATGAAAAAGTATTTATGCGCCTTTTAGAAAAAGCTAAAATCCAAGGAGCAGAAGTGTTAGTAACAGGAGACTTAGATATGCCTGCTCATGGCTGTTGGCATGAAAAGGTTACAAAGAATGCCGGATTAAAGCTTGGAATGCCTTTATGGGAAATGAACCATCGTGAAACTGTCGAAGAGTTCATAAACCTAGGGTTTGTAACGCTCATTGTAACGGTTAATTTATCATTAGGCATGCGAGAGGACGATTTAGGACGAACGTTAACTCATGAATACGTGAAGGAGCTTGAAGCTCGTGGTATTGACCCCTGTGGAGAAGGTGGAGAGTTCCATACGACAGTAATAGATGGTCCCATTTTTAAACAACCTATTGCAGTTCGTAAATGCGAGATTATTAAAACCGGAGAATACGCTTTTTTACCCTTGGAACTAGATTAGCGGGCGGGCATGACAGTTTCCACCCAGCATTACAGGATCTCGCCTCTGAATTTTCAGGTTATGACTGTTTGGAGTTTTTAGGCTTTACGCTTTACAACTAAAAGTTTTTCTTACATTGAATGATGTTTGAGCCCATATCAACCTAAACGGTCCTATGTTAAAACAGCATTTTGATCAACATTACTATCTAATTTACAATAGACTTTTCACAGTTTAATTGATAGTTTCTGTCATCTATGATGTACTGTTTAATCACAAAGAGGCTTCCCTGACCTAAGTCAAGGGAAGCCTCTTAATTATTTATTATTTCGCATACTCCACAGCACGTGTTTCACGAATAACTGTTACTTTAATATGTCCTGGGTAGTCAAGCTCGTCTTCAATTCGCTTACGAATATCGCGAGCTAGACGATGTGAAGCTAAATCGTCAATTTTTTCAGGTTGTACGATAATACGAATTTCACGACCTGCTTGAATAGCATATGATTTTTCAACACCATCATAGCTTTCTGAAATCTCTTCTAATTTTTCAAGTCTTCGGATATAGTTTTCAAGTGTCTCACTACGAGCACCAGGACGCGCTGCTGATAATGCGTCAGCTGCAGCCACTAATACCGCAATAACAGAAGTTGCTTCTGTATCACCATGGTGAGAAGCGATACTGTTAATAACGACCGGATGTTCTTTGTATTTCTTGGCAAGCTCTACACCGATTTCGACGTGGCTACCTTCCACTTCATGGTCAATTGCCTTACCAATATCATGTAATAAGCCTGCACGACGAGCCAATGCTACATCTTCACCAAGTTCAGCTGCAAGTAAACCAGCTAAATGTGCAACTTCTACTGAGTGTTTTAGCACGTTTTGACCATAGCTTGTACGATACTTCATGCGCCCTAAAATCTTCATTAAGTCTGGATGTAGATTATGAATGCCAATTTCAAATGTCGTTTGTTCCCCTGTTTCGCGAATTTGTTCATCCACTTCACGGCGAGATTTTTCAACCATTTCCTCGATACGCGCAGGGTGAATACGTCCATCTTGTACAAGTTTTTCAAGTGCAAGTCGAGCTGTTTCACGACGTATTGGATCAAAGCCCGATAATATAACCGCTTCTGGTGTATCATCGATGATTAAGTCAATACCTGTTAACGTTTCTAGCGTACGGATATTTCGGCCCTCACGACCGATAATACGACCTTTCATCTCATCATTTGGCAAAGTCACGACAGAGACTGTTGTTTCTGCTACGTGGTCAGCTGCAAAACGCTGCAGTGCCAGTGATAAAATCTCACGTGCTTTTTTATCAGATTCTTCTTTTGCACGTGTTTCAGATTCTTTCGTCATCACAGCAATATCAGTTGCGAGCTCTTTTTCTACCTCACCTAAGATGATAGCCTTCGCCTCATCTCTTGTTAATGCAGAAATACGCTCTAACTCTGTTTTTTGTGCGGCGACGAGCTCGTCCACTTTGCTTTCCATCTGTTCAATATGCTGTTGTCTTTCGGCAAGAGCTTGTTCCTTACGCTCTAAGCCAGCTTCTCTCTTATTCAGAGCATCATCCTTGCGATCAAGATTCTCTTCTCTTTGCAATAAACGGTTCTCTTGTTTTTGAAGTTCTAAACGACGATCACGAATGTCATTTTCGGCTTCAGTGCGAAATTTGTGAGTTTCATCTTTGGCTTCAAGTAGTGCTTCTTTCTTTAATGCCTCCGCTTCTCGTTTTCCTTCTTCAACGATTGTTTCAGCAACATGTTTAGCACCAGTGATTTTTGAGTCATTCACTTTTTTCATGTAGATATAGCTAACAGCGGCACCAACGATGAGTCCAAGCAAAGCGGAGATGATAGTAATTCCATCCATATGAACACCTCCTCTTGCTATTTGGGTAATACAGTTTCAAGTCGGCGCATACATCCATTTCGCCTTGGCATAATTGCGTCCGGATTTTGAATTGTGCTCAGGTCTGCACGATGCAGATCAGTTAGCCGTTTTCGCAGGATACGAAGATTTTAGGCTAACACCCTTATATTCATTCCTTTCAAAATCCATGACATCCGCCGGAGGCTTTGGGCCAACATAATGTTGGTCACTCAGTCGTTGCCACAGAACGTGGCGTTCTTAGACTGAGTTCCTCTATTTCAGTAGGTGTTTAAACCCACTAAAAGGAACCACCACCGCATTCATCTCACCACCTTCATAGGTGGGAGTCTTACACTGAATGAAGATAAAATGTACTGCCTATTTCAAAGTCATAATTCAGAAATTATACATATTTAATTGTATATCTAGCTTTTAGCTCTGTCAAGGATAGACGGTCACCTGTTCGCCTCGAACAAGAAAAAAGTAAGTGATATCCATCAGGACAAATTATTACCTAATACTTTCGTGCTAGTTATAAACACAAGCATTGTTTTATATTTTTACATATCCAGTCCAAAGGCTTCACTTCTTAATTGCTCAATTGAGTGAGAGAACAGTGTACCATTTCATGCTACCCATCAAAGCGCTTTTTCAATGCAAAGTTCAACACGAATAAAAAGAAAATATCGCAAATTTCCACAAAAAATGACATGCTCTCTAGCCATTAAAGCAAAAAAATACATCGTTCTCACTCATTAGAGCGAGAACGATGTATTTTTTATTTCTCTTCTTCAAGAAGAAGCATTAACTCTTCATCCATTTCCTCATTTTCATCATGTGCTGCAATTGTATATGAGGATGCAGCAATACCGTAGGAAGCACGGATTTTATTAGCAATATCATCTAGAACGGCAGGATTTTCTTTCAAGTATTGTTTTGCATTTTCACGACCTTGTCCTAAACGCTCATCACCGTATGCATACCAAGAGCCGCTTTTTTGCACGATATCTAGCTCAACACCTAAATCGACTGTTTCGCCCTCTTTTGAAATTCCTTCACCGTACATAATATCAACTTCTGCTGTACGGAATGGTGGTGCTACTTTGTTTTTGACAATTTTAATTTTCGTACGGTTACCCATAATGTCATTGCCTTGTTTAATGGCTTCTGCACGACGTACTTCTAAACGAACTGAGCTATAGAACTTAAGTGCACGACCGCCAGGTGTTGTTTCTGGGTTCCCAAACATGACACCGATTTTTTCACGAATTTGGTTAATGAAGATGGCAATCGTTTTTGATTTATTGATAGCACCAGAAAGTTTACGTAACGCCTGAGACATTAAACGCGCTTGTAAACCAACGTGTGAATCACCCATATCTCCTTCTATTTCCGCTTTTGGCACTAATGCTGCTACTGAGTCAATAACGATAATCTCGATAGCGCCACTGCGTACTAATGCTTCTGCAATTTCCAGCGCTTGTTCTCCTGTATCTGGTTGTGATAATAATAACTCGTCAATGTTAACACCTAATTTTTGTGCGTAGATAGGATCTAAAGCATGTTCCGCATCGATAAAGGCAGCTTGCCCACCCGATGCTTGTACTTCTGCAATTGCATGTAGGGCTACTGTTGTTTTACCTGATGATTCTGGGCCATACACTTCGATGATACGTCCACGAGGATAACCACCAACACCTAATGCTGCATCAAGTGCTAGCGAACCACTTGAAGATGTTGCAATTTCTAAATCTGTTTTTTCGCCAAGCTTCATGATAGAACCTTTCCCAAAATTCTTTTCAATTTGCTTTAACGCCTGTTCTAAGGCAGCTTTACGATCACTCATTGTTTTTCCTCCTTCGAAACTGTTCACTGTTTTATCTATCTCTACTATACTTGTTTTTGAGAAAACACGCAAGAAAAAAGCGAACATTTATTCGATTTTTCTCCAAAATAAAAATTTGGGTATGTTTTCTCCACCCAAATTTCTATTTTAACTTCAATTTAGTAACGTTTCATAAAGCCTCGTTCTTCTAATAATTGCATTAAGTAATGGCATGTAAACTTCACCGCACGCAAACGATTTGTATTGCGCATACCCGATAAATGCAGTAAATACGTTATCGGTTCTTCGTCACCTATAGCAATTCCGATCCAAACCGTTCCTACTGGTTGGTGGTCATGTGCGGTAGGGCCAGCAGCACCAGTAAGACCAATACCAATAGTAGTGCCGAACTTTTCACGTACAGTACTAGCCATTGCTGCAGCACATTCGCTGCTAACAATGCCGTATGTATCTAATAATTCCTGTGAGATACCAAGTTGCTTGACCTTCGCTTCTTCTGTATACGTGACAATGCCACCAATAAGCGCAGTACCTACACCTGGTATTTCAGCCAGCTCCGACTGAAATAAACCTGCCGTTAAACTTTCAGCCGCAGAAATGGTTAAGTTATTGTCTAACAGCATCTCCACCGTCTTAGAGGCAAGGGAATCATCATCAATTCCATATTGATAGTCTCCAACTATTGCCTGGATTTCAGCCACTTTCGCTGCAATAAGCTGGCGGGCTTCATCCTCTGTTTCTGCCTTTGCTGTCACACGCAATGTGACTTCACCGTCAGAAGCGAGCGGTGCAACAGTTGGATTTGTCTGTGTATCTAGAATATCTTGCACACTTACCTCGAGCTCAGCTTCCCCGATGCCATAAAAGCGCATCACATGAGACACAATTACGCCACCGTCATTGAGCATTGCACCAAGTTTGGGTTTTGCTTCAAATTGGAACATTGGCTCAAGCTCTTTTGGAGGACCAGGAAGTAACATGTACGTACGTTCATTCTTCGTCAGAATCATACCAGGTGCCATACCATGATGGTTTGCCAGCACTTCACTACCAGCTAATACAAGCGCCTGTTTACGATTATTTTCCGTCATTGGTCGTCCTCGTTTGGCAAAAAACTGTTCGATATAGGACAGGGCTACTTCATCAAAAGTTAAATCGATACCTAGATGACGTGCAATGGTTTCCTTTGTTAAATCATCCTTTGTAGGACCAAGGCCACCTGAGAAAATAATTAAATCAGCACGCGATTCTGCTACCGCTATTGCCTGTTGCAATCTTTTTGAATTGTCTCCAACAACAGTATGGTAAAATACGTTAATCCCTAGCTCAGACAACTGACTTGAGATGAACTTCGCATTTGTATTTGTAATCTGTCCAAGCAATAACTCTGAGCCAACTGCAAGAATTTCAGCATTCATGATTCACAAGACCTTTCTTATTTAGACTCCAGCAGTACACGACGATTTAGATAGAAATAATCCCATCCTGACCAAAGTGTAAAGAACAATGCAATATATAACATAATTGTATCGAACGGGATACCGATAAGTGTAAAGATGGTATTGTGTAGAAGTGCAGCAGCAATAGCGACAATTTGCGCCCAAGTTTTAATTTTACCAAGTTGGTTCGCCGCTACGACCTCTCCTCCACCAGCCAAAATTAAGCGTAGACCAGTTACGGCAAACTCACGGCTTATAATTATTATGATCAACCAAGCCGATGCCATGTCAAGCTCTACCATTAATATAAATGCGGCTGATACAAGTAATTTGTCCGCTAGTGGGTCTAAAAATTTCCCAAACGTTGTCACAAGATTGTACTTACGCGCGTAAAAACCATCTACCCAATCGGTCGTTGAAGCAAAGATAAAAATAAGCGCTCCTACAAAATGATGGACTGGCATCTCTGCACCAAATAACGTCATTGTTCCCCAACCAAAATCAAACATCATAACAATAACAAAAAATGGAATAAGTAAAATTCGCGAGATGGTAATTTTATTTGGAATGTTCATTTTTCTAACACCTTTCATGAAGAAAGAAAGTAGTCATCACAAGACGACTACTGTTCTTTATTGAAATTGATGACGATGTTTTGCGTTACGATTTGCTGAGCATACGTTAAAAGCTCGTCATTAATATATATCTTAGCTTGTGTCGAATTACCAAGACGGATACGGGCATAATTTTGCGCCGTTGCGTCAAATTCTACTACTTCGCCTGCGTTATACACGCGTGTATCCGATAGCAATTCTTGTTGCTGTTGGTTACGAATACCGATAAATGTAGGACCTGCTACCTCAATGCGTACTTTAAATGTCTCTGAACCTGTCAATGTATAAGAAGTTGTCGCACCATCTGCTTCTATTGTACCCGTTGAAATGGTTTGCTTAACTTCTTCAACTTTATTTTCATCTGGTGTTTCTTCTTTTGAATCACCTTTTAAATCATCCTTATTGGCATTCTCTTGTTCTTTTTTGTCTTGTTCCTCTTTATCTTTTTCACTATCAATCGGTTTAACTTTTGTATCGTACTCCATCTCTGGTGACGTATCGTCAATAACAGGTGTCCCGGCATTATTTTTAGATTGCCATAATACCCAAATTGCAACAATAATAACGATAATAAATAAACCGACAATTATTTTGGGCATTGCTTCCATCATTTTATTAGATGGAACTTTCCTTCTGCTTGGACTTTGTGTCATCGATTGGCTTACTTGTTCGTTTTGCGTT
The DNA here is from genome assembly GCF_049058285.1 of Lysinibacillus sp. UGB7. Taxonomy (NCBI): domain Bacteria; kingdom Bacillati; phylum Bacillota; class Bacilli; order Caryophanales; family Bacillaceae; genus Lysinibacillus; species Lysinibacillus sp. UGB7. The sequence continues at coordinate 271,109 of NZ_JBMGUV010000003.1, read as the reverse complement.
CCTGGTAATTCACTCTTATAAGTTTCTAAAATATCCTCTGCATTTAAACCAACAGCCTCTGCATACTGCTTAATAAAAGCACGCACATAAAATGAACCAGGCATAATCGAATAATTGCCCTCTTCAATACCTACTAAATAACGCTTTTGAATTTTCGTTATCTCTTGTAAATCGTCTAAGCTGTAGCCTTTAGACAGTCTCGCCTCTTTCAGTCGAGTCCCTAATTCTGCCACTCATAACACCTACTTTAATATCAAATTAAAAATTAAATCCTCCAAATGAATCGGATTCGGACATCATATGATTTTTTTCCATTATTTCATAAGTAATTTCTTCATCTGGGTGGTGACGTAGTTCAATGATATAATCAAAATCCTCAATCTTATATTCTGAATGCTGAACAAACATATCTGGATGCTCTACGACCTTGACGGATGACATATTCATCATCTCACGTACTAGTTGCAAATGTCGCTCATCTGTCGAACGACGTGTTACAATGCCGTCTAATATAAAAATATTATTGTCACTGAATTCATCGCCAGCTAGCTTATTACGAACAGTTTGCTTGATCATTGTAGAAGATAAAAAAATCCATTTTTTATTGGCGCATACACTTGCCGCGACAATAGACTCAGTCTTACCAACACGAGGCATGCCACGTATTCCAATGAGTTTATGACCATCCTTCTTAAATAACTCTGCCATAAAGTCCACTAAAATACCAAGTTCATCTCGCACGAAGCGGAAGGTATTTTTTTCATCTGCATCTCGAGGAATATAATGACCGTGCCTAATGGCTAAGCGATCACGGAGTTTAGGTTGTCGAAATTTGGTAACGTGGATATGTTCCATTGTCGAAACAATTGTACGAAAACGCTCAATCGCCTCATCATTGTCTGTATGTACTAGCATACCACGACGGTCCTCATCGACACCATTTATTGAAATTATATTGACACGAAGCATCCCTAAAAGTGAAGCAATATCTCCTAATAATCCAGGGCGATTCACCTGAATCTCATATTCAAAGTACCAATCGCTCAAACTCACTCGTTCCCTTCCTATTAGTTAACGTAAAAAATCTTTTATAAGTTCCATCATAGCTGATTTTTTATGTAATGGAAAGTTCGAATACATGGAATTACAGCGTTATTTTAAAAAACTTACTATTTTTTTTCTGCTTACTCCAAATAGGCTTACATACGTTCCCTTTTCCTGACGGATATTAATTTTTGATATAGAAAAAAGAGGAGATAAACTCTCCTCTTTCTTATTGCACAGTTTTATTTTGAACAAGTTTTACGACACAATTCGCCAATGCTTGTTTCTCATCTTCAGAGGCAACGCCCCATAAATCCGACAGCACTCGCTCTTGCTCGTTTTTAGGATCGACATTTGTCGCCAAATAATCGCCGATTTGCATAGCTGCTTGTTGAATCATTTTTTTCGGCATACCACTTGATTCAGCCTGCATTACGTTTTGTCCTAAAAAAGATGTCCATTTTTGCCAGTTTTCTAAAATGGTCATAAGATCCTCCTCCTTTACACAGGTAGTATGTGCAAAAAAAAATCTTATATGTACCAGCCACCATTTAATCTTATTATTTGTCCTGTTACATAATCAGCCTTTCCTGAAAGATAGAAGCGAACCATTTCAGCTACATCAGTTGTTTTACCGACAGTACCAAGTGGAATTTCCTCTAATATAGTAGTTAGCTCCTCATCATTTAAATGACTGTTCATAGTAGTCTGGATAAAACCAGGAGCAATAGCATTCACACGAATATGCGACAATGCCGCTTCTTTCGCATAGGACTTCACAAAAGCATGTTGTGCACCTTTTACCGTCGCATAAAGTGTTTCACCAGCTGATCCTGCCTCGCCCCAGATGGAGCCAATAAAGAGCACATAACTACTAGCATGAGCACGTAACTTTGAGGATAATAACGCTGTTAAATGTATTGGATTTTGCACATGGACACGCCATAATGCGTCCATATCCTCCACTGTAGTATCTTCCAACAGTGCATAATGAGCTTGACCACTCGCAAAAACGATCGCCTGCACAGTGAAAATTTGTGAGGCAATCGTTTTTGCTGCTGTTATTTTTGAAAAATCCCCCTGCACAAGCATGAATTCCTGTGTAGGGAAATTTTCAGAAAGAGCATTAAATAAAGTTTGAGCTGCTTCCTTATTATTCGAATAATGCACATAGAGTGACCAACCGTCCTCTGCCAGGCTCTGACAGATGGCACGGCCAATCTCTCCTGAAGCACCTAATACAAGCGCAAATTTCTTCACTGTTCGCCCTTCTCTGTTGGTAGAACTTGGAATACTGTTTGTTGCGATTCACCTTGAATCGTTACAAATGCGGTAGTTAAATCTGCAATCGTTAATTCTTCTAGTACTGGTACAACATCAAATAAATTCATGTCGTTGAACGAGTAACGTGTGAATTGATTGGCAATAAACTCTATAGAGTTCAGTGCACGTAAGAAGAAACCGATTTTTTTTCTTTTAATGCGTTCTAAATCGGTACTTGCAAATTGAGCATTCCCCTCATATTTCGCTAACTCTGCTTTAATAGCCTGCTCTAATGCAGCTGGTTCTGTTGTATCAGACCCAATCATGGCAAAGCCAAAGCCATTTTCTAATGTAAAGTCAAATGCATACGATTCGTCAATTAGCCCTTCATCATAAACACGCTCATAAAAATTAGATGTACGTCCAAAGATAAGCTCTAAAGCAATTTGTACTGCAAGCTCATGCTTTAACATGTCGCGGCCAGAAAGCCCTGTCTCTTTTGCCTTTAAGCCAATATATAACTTTGGTTTTTGAACATCCATATGCAATGTACGTTCTTTTATGGCAACATCTGTCGGTTCTTCGTCAAAGAAACGTTGTATTGGCATTGGTTCAGGGAATTCTTTTTTGCCTTGATTTTCTCGAATGAATGCCATCATTTCCTCTGGGTCTACAGCTCCGATGGCAAATAACAACATGTTTGAAGGATGGTAAAAAGTATGATAGCACGTATATAAATGGTCTGCCGTAATACCGTCAATCGATTCGATAGTACCTGCAATGTCAATTTTCACAGGATGATTGTGATACATATTTTCAATTGTGCCGAAATACAATCGCCAGTCTGGTTGATCATCATACATCGTGATTTCCTGACCAATAATACCCTTTTCCTTATTGACCGTCGCTTCAGTAAAGTACGGCTCTTGCACAAAATTTAATAACGTTTCAGTGCTTTTATAAATATGGTCTGTTGATGAAAATAAATACGCTGTACGTGTAAAGGATGTAAAAGCATTTGCAGAAGCGCCATATTCACTAAATTTTTGGAATACGTCACCGTCTTCTTTTTCAAACATTTTGTGCTCTAAAAAGTGTGCGATGCCATCTGGCACAGAAATGCTTTCCGTTTCACCGATTGGCATAAATGTACGGTCAACAGAACCGTATTTTGTCGTGAATGTCACGAATGTTTTTGAGAAGCCCTTTTTTGGTAAAATATATACATCTAAGCCATTCTCTAGCTTTTCATAGTAAAGTGTTTCATCTAATTGTTTAAATTCAATTGTTTTCATTGTGCGGCTTGCTCCTTTCCACATAAGAAATAGACCGCTTCTAGCTGCACTTGTTTTGCCATTTCGACAACATCTTGCTTCGTAACAGCCTTCCATTTATTTGCCCAGGTTTCAAAAGAAAATTCCTCAGGTAAATCCTTGTATTGGTCGTAAATTTCTATTTGTCCACGTGCAGAATCTAGGGATTCCTTTAGCTGGTTTGTCAGCATCGCCTTTGTTTGCTCCAGCTCTAAATCAGAAATATCACCTGCCTGCATGACAGCAAGTTGCTCTTTAATAAGTGAAAAGGCTTTTTCTTCATTTTTAGCTTCAATGCCCGACACAACAAATAGCAAGCCATAATGCGATGCGTATGAACTAGATGCATAGTAAGCTAAACTTTCTTTTTCACGAACATTCATAAATAATTTGGCATGTGGATAACCACCGAATACGCCGTTAAAAATTTGCATTTTGGCAAAGTCTGCATCGCCAAATTTTACAGGTGTACTAAAACCAATATGCAATTTCCCTTGTTTCATGTCATGCTGCTCACGCACATAATCATTTTGTGGATGTTTTTGCGGCAATATAGCAGGAATTTCAACGGGTGTACGATCCTGAAATGGTAGGGCCTGTTTCAGCTTCGCTACCATTTCGTCTTCATTAATATCGCCGGCAACATAGATGTCAATTTTATCGTTTGCTAGCATGGATTGGTAAGCTGCGAATAAAGATGCCGACGTGATGCGCTCGATATCTTCTACCGTACCATTGGCAGAAATTGAAGCAGGCTCATTCGGACGTAAAATTTGTTGTAAACGTAGTTGTGCAAAACGAGATTTGTCATCAAAGATGGATTCAATTCGCTGGATGACCATTTTCTTTTCGCGTGCCACAATGGATTCTTTAAATAGAGCGTTTTCTAAATTCGGCTCAAAAATTGCTGTGTGCAGTAATCCGAGCACTTCATTTAAAACACTCGTATTAGCCAAATATTGATCATTCACGGCTTCTACATTCATCAACACGGTATGCTCATTCCCACGCTTAGACGTGTCAAAATACAACACTGTCCCGTATAAGTCGTCTAAAGAGCTGCGAAATGCAGCTGTAGTTGTATATTTTGCATTACTGTGTTGCAATACATTTGTTAACACCGTGCGTTCTGACGCACTTTCGGCCGTTAAAGGTCTTCTCCATTTAATTGAAAAATTTACGGTTTTAAATTGGGTCGTTTGTCGGATATGCAAATTGACACCTTTTGCAAAAGGTATTGTTTTAAACATATGAAACCCTCCTATCTTTCTTAATATAACAATGTACTACAAATACTATACATGTCTATTGTCTATAATTGCAAAAAGAATCCAAAGTATGTATATGAAAAGTGTAAAAAATAATTGCTGAGTAGAAAATATATAAGGAAAAAAGACTGAGCTTTTATCGCCCAGTCTTATACCTTTTAACGTTTACCTTTAATGTAAGGCTGTCCACTCGCTTTTGGTGCATTTGCTTTTCCGATAAATCCTGCTAATGCAAGGATAGTTAATATATACGGTAATATTTGTAGGTAAACTGCAGGAATATCTTGAATGTAAGGAATATGGTTCCCTGCAATACTTAACGTTTGCGCTAATCCAAAGAATAGTGCTGCACCTAGTGCACCAATTGGATGCCATTTCCCAAAAATCATTGCCGCAATCGCCATAAATCCTTGCCCAGCAATTGTTGCATGTGAGAAATCACCTGTAATTGTTTGCGCATATACTGCTCCACCAAGACCACCAAGTGCTCCTGAGATGACTACAGCGATATAGCGCATTTTATTAACGTTTACTCCCATCGTATCTGCTGCCATTGGGTACTCACCAACAGCACGTAAACGTAACCCAAAAGGTGTTTTATAAATGATAAACCATGCACCAATAGCTACTGCAAAAGCTAATATTGATGTACTGTAGACGTTTTGGAATAATAATGGACCGAAAAACGGAATATCCTGTAAATAAGGGATACCGAAACGGCCTATTGGTCGGGTAATCATATCTGTTTGACCTTTATCATAAATCATTTTTACTAAAAAAACGGTTACCGCTAAACCTAGTAAATTAATGGCAACCCCTGATACCGTTTGATCGGCACGAAAGGAAATGGAAGCAACAGCATGGAGAAGTGAGAAGATTCCCCCAATAATGACAGCTGCCAGCATTGCCACCCAAATTGTTGCTGCACCGAGTGTTGAAGCAAATTCTAAATTGACATAAATACCAACAAATGCACCAACAATCATTAAACCTTCTAGTCCGATGTTTACAACACCAGAACGTTCAGAGAATACACCACCGATTGCGGTGAAAATTAAAGGTGTTGCATAAAGAATCGCAGAAGGGATGATGAAATATAACATTTCTAAAAAGCTCATGTTATTGTCCCCCCTTTTTCTTGCTCAACTTTTGTAACCCTACTCGAATAATATAGCCTGATGCTACGAAGAAAATAATTAACGCGATAATAATAGAGACGATTTCCTCTGGAATACCTGCAGCATTTGGCATATTTAGCGCTCCGTATTTAAGTGAGCCGAATAATGAAGCCCCGAACACAACCCCTAGTGGCGTGTTGGCACCAAGTAAAGCAACGGCGATACCATCGAAACCTATACCTGTAAATCCTGTTTTAATAGAAGCATTTTGGAAAGTACCTAGCGCCTCCATCGCACCACCAAGACCAGCGAACATACCTGAAATCGTCATAGCTAAAATAATGTTTTTGTTAACGCTCATCCCAGCATATTCTGCAGCATGCTTGTTAAAGCCTACCGCTTTTAGCTCATATCCACGTGTTGTTTTTTCTAAAATGAACCACATAACAACTACCATTAACAGTGCAATAATGATCCCATAGTGAAGACTTGAATTGTCTGTAAGCTCTCTTAAAAACGGAGAACGTAAAGAAGCTGATTCATGAATTCGTTCTGTTTTAAAGCTGCCATCCGACAAATTATTAATCACTGCATTGGCAATATGAAGAGCAGCATAGTTTAACATAATTGTCGCGATTACTTCATGAACTTTAAATTTCGCTTTTAAGAAACCTGCAATAAAGGCCCAAAATGCACCTGCAGCTGCTGCGGCAAGTAACGCTAAAGGTAAGTGAATAATTTTAGGTAGCTCAAATGCATAGCCTACCCAAGCAGCTGCTAGCCAACCTAAAATGAGCTGACCTTCAACACCGATGTTGAATAAACCTGTGCGGAAGGCAAATGCCACAGCAAGACCAGACAACAGGTACGGTGTTATTTGACGGATTGTGTTCCCGATTGAATATGAATCTCCAAAAATACCTATCCAAAGAGCGATATAACCTTGAACTGGGTCATAGCCGCTGACTACCATCACGATAGCACCAACAATTAAACCGATAATGATTGAGATGATAGGAACGAGTATATTAATGACACGATTTGACATTAGTCGTTCCCCTCCTTACTCGTACTTTTTTTACTACTTTGTCCTGCCATTAATAGACCAAGTTCTTGCTCTGTTGTTTCTTTTGGATTGAGCTCGTCCACAATTTGACCGTCGTAGATAACTGCAATACGGTCTGAAACATTCATAACTTCATCTAATTCAAAGGAGATTAACAGTATTGCTTTTCCTTTATCACGTTGCTCGATAAGGCGGGAGTGAATAAATTCAATAGCACCTACGTCAAGACCACGTGTTGGTAGTGCGGCAATCAATAAATCTGGATTACGATTAATTTCACGACCGATAATCGCTTTTTGCTGGTTGCCACCTGAAAGGGCACGTGCTGGTGTCATTTCACCATTACCAGTACGTACATCATATTCGTCTATGATTTGACGTGCTTTTTCAGATACTTTCTTATAGTTCATGACAAAGCTCTTAGCGATTGGAGGCTGGTAATATGTTTGCAGTGCGATATTATGGCCAATTGGGAAATCTAATACTAGACCGTGCTTATGGCGGTCTTGTGGGATATGTCCAACGCCTTCCTCCGTAATTTTTCGGGGTTTCATATTTGTCATATCTTTGCCATTTAATTTAACGCTACCACTTTTTATCTTACGTAGACCAGTAATGGCTTCGATTAACTCGGATTGTCCGTTGCCATCGATACCCGCAATACCAACAATTTCACCTTTGCAAACTTTTAAGCTTAAGCCTTTAACTTTATCGATATTACGGTAGTCTGTAACGACTAAATTCTCGATCGTTAATACTTCCTCCGTAGGGTGTGCATCCGTTTTTACCGTTTTGAACTCCACCTGGCGACCGACCATTAATTCTGCTAATTGATTTGGGTTCGTTTCAGCCGTTACAACTGTGCCTACGCCTTCGCCTTTACGGATAATCGTTACACGGTCAGAAACTTCCATAATTTCTTTCAGCTTATGCGTAATTAAAATAATCGATTTTCCCTCTGCGATTAAGCGACGCATAATTTGGATAAGTTCTGTAATCTCTTGTGGTGTTAATGATGCGGTAGGTTCATCGAAGATTAAAATTTCCGCACCACGATATAATGTTTTTAAAATCTCAACACGTTGCTGCATGCCAACTGTGATGTCTTCGATTTTTGCATATGGATCTACATCTAGGCCATATTTCTCAGAAAGCGCTTGCACTTTCTTCGCAGCATCTTTAATATTGACAATCCCCATTTTAGTAGGTTCTGAACCTAAAATAATGTTTTCTGTTACTGTAAAATTTTCTACCAACATAAAGTGCTGATGCACCATGCCAATTCCTAAATCATTGGCAACATTCGGGTTTGTAATCTTTACAGCATTCCCACGAACACGAATCTCGCCCCCCTCTGGTTGGTATAAACCAAAAAGGACGTTCATTAAAGTCGATTTCCCGGCACCATTTTCACCTAGTAACGCGTGGATTTCGCCTTTTTCTAGTTGGAGGGTGATATTATTATTTGCTACGAAATCACCAAATTCTTTACGGATTCCAAGCATCTCAATCACATATTCCAATATAGTCACTCCCTTATTAGGCACTTTTGTAATATCAAGTTCGCCTTGGCGTATTTGAGTCCTGATTTTGAATTGTGATTAGGCCTGCACGATGCAGGTCAATTAGCCATAATCACATAGATGCGACGCAATACCAGCTAACATCCCCTTTATCATTTCTTCAAGATCTGTGACCTTCGCCAGAGGCTTATCTACGTTCAGCGGGGGTTAAATACCCAAAGAACAAAAAATTCATTCGCATGCATCTCTCATCTATAGAGGTAGGCGTCTTCTATAGCTGTCGCTACACTTTTGGTACATAACATATCTGCTGAATGAAGATAAATTAATACAGGAAAGGTCATCGTTAGAAACCTTTCTTCTATTAACTTGTTACCATCATTATCTTAAGCTAACGATATACTCATATGAAAATTCTACCCCTATATGGGAAATCATGTCGAAATATAAATTTAACCATATAGAGTATTAAAAATAGTCGAAATATAACGATAGATTGAAAAATCATCATAAGGGCCTGCAAAAAGCCCCTTATGATGATTGAGAGATGAATTATTTTTCCACTTTTTCTGGAACTACGATTTCACCGCTAGCAATTTTTTCTTTATATTCGTCAATAACTTTTTGTACATCTTCTGGAATCGCTCCACGAGAATCTGCAAGTTTCACTCCGTCTTCAGCTAAACCATAAACAAGAGTTTCTCCGCCTGGGAAGTCACCGTTTTTCGCTTTATTTGAAATATCTACTACTGCTGTGTTAACACCTTTTAACATAGAAGTCAAAGTTACGTTTGTTTTGTCGTCCACTTTACCTTCTTCGTATTGGTCAGCATCTACACCGATTACCCAAACATCTGCTTTAGGGTCTTTTGCTTTACGCTCTTTTGCCTCAGAGAACACACCTTTACCAGTTGCACCAGCAGCGTGGAAGATTACATCTACACCTGAAGAGTACATGCTATTTGCAGTAATTTTACCAAGATCTGCTTTATCAAAAGCTCCTGTATATTTTTGTTGAATTTCAATATCTGGGTTAACAGCTTTAGCACCTTCAACGAAACCAGCTTGGAAACGGTTGATTACTGGGATATCCATGCCTCCTACGAAACCGATTTTACCTGATTTTGACATTTTAGCAGCAGCAACACCAGCTAGGAATGCACCTTCTTGCTCTTTAAATTTTACTGATACGACGTTATCAGCAGCTACTTCTTCATCAACTATTACGAAATGGTTATCTGGGTTTTCAGTTGCAAGAGCTTCAATAGCGTCTTTCAACATATAGCCGATACCGTATATTAAGTTAAAATCACGACGTAATAATAGGTTTAAATTTGACTCATAGTCTGCGTCTGATTTTGATTGTAAGTAGTCGAAACCACCATCACCTCTTGATAGGCCATGTTCTTTACCGTAGGCTTGAACACCTTCCCATGCAGATTGGTTGAATGATTTGTCATCAACGCCACCTACGTCAGTAACCATTGCAATTGAGAACGCTTCTTCTGTGTTTGTATCTCCTGTTGAAGCATTGTCATTTTCTTTGCCTTTGTCTTCTTTCGTACCACATGCACCTAGAATCGCACTAGCAGCTAATACTGAAGATAATACTAAACCAAATTTACGTTTTTTCATTGTGTTAACCCCCCAAAGGTATTGTAATTAGCAGGAAAATATTTAGAAATGTTCTACACCCGTTTTCGTACTACGTGGAAGCTGAATTTATCAGCTCGGAAATAATTTTTTGAATACAACACTACTTGATCATGGTCATCGTAATGCAGCTGCTTCAATACTAAAAGTGCTGTTTCACGACCGCAATTTAAAATCGGTGATGCTTGTTCATGATACCCAACTGGATCAATGTAAGTCACAGCATAGGCAACGTGAATTTTACCCGATTGTTCAAGTGCAGAAAAAAGTGAAACTTCTTTTTTGTCTACAAAGTCAGTAGGCAGGAAGCTAGCTGGTAGTTTATCTATACAATAAACTACTGGTTCACCATCCGCTGTTCTGACACGTTCAATCGTGAGTATTTTATCTTCGCCATCACATTGGAAGCGTTTTAAATCTTCCTCAGAAGGTACGGTTTCAGTTGCTTTTAAAAAACGCGATCCTGGTTCCATCCCTGCCGTTTCGATCATAGAAGAAATACTGGATAAATGCTCGATGCCAGATGTAAACAACGGCTTGGGATTAACAAATGTACCAACCCCATGTCGACGCACAATCACATTTTCCTCTTCCAACAGTCGAAGCGCTTCTCTAAGTGTTGCTCGACTGACTCCTAGTGATTTCGATAATTCAAACTCTGAAGGCAATTTTTCATTTTCTTTGAAAACGCCGGTCTCAATATCAGATTTTAAACGATCAATTACTTGAAGATAGAGATGACGATGATCTGCTTTAATAGTCACATATATCACCACCAAAATCAGAGATCAGACATCTGATGTACAACATTCCTACTAATCGTTCATAAATATAACATTTTTGTAGAATGAAATAAACTGTTTTGAGAAAAATCTGTAATAGAATTCGCCCTTTGTCCTCAATTATCGCAAACAAATGGACAAAAATGTATATATCATCCAAAATTTAGTCTTACCACAAGCGTTAATTATCGTACTGGTGAATGAGTACCTGACGAGGTTTACTTCCCTCTGAAGGCCCGACAATACCACGTTGTTCCATCTGATCAACGATACGAGCTGCACGGGAATAGCCAATGCGGAAACGACGTTGCAGCATTGAGACTGAAGCCGTTTGCATTCCAACGACTAATTGTACAGCCTCATCAAAAAGTTCATCCGTTTCTTCTAAAACGGTTTCCTCTTCTGTTGGAATCATCTCTTCTTGATATTGTGCTTTTTGCTGTTCTATAACAAATTCTACGACTTCTTCTACCTCTTGATCTGATAAGAATGCACCTTGTACACGTTTCGGCTTAGAAGCACCTGCTGGTAAAAATAGCATGTCCCCTCGACCAAGTAATCGCTCTGCCCCCCCCATATCTAAAATGGTTCTAGAATCAATCGCTGATGATACCGCAAAGGCTATGCGAGAAGGAATATTAGCCTTAATAACCCCAGTCAATACGTCGACACTCGGTCTTTGTGTCGCGAGTATTAAATGGATACCTGCTGCACGAGCCATTTGAGCTAAACGTGTAATAGAATCCTCTACATCATTGGATGCAACCATCATTAAATCCGCTAACTCATCCACAATCACCACAATATATGGTAATTTAGGGTGCTTCTCAGCAGTTTGTTCATTTACTTTTTGTACATGACCGTTATATCCCTCTATATTACGAGTGCCCGTATGAGAAAATAAATCATAGCGACGTTCCATTTCTGATACCACTTTTTTTAGTGCCTGCGATGCCTTACGTGCATCTGTCACAACAGGTGCTAATAAATGTGGAATCCCGTTATAGACATTTAACTCCACCATTTTCGGATCAATCATCATCAGCTTTACCTCATGTGGTTTTGTTCGCATTAGTATGGATACGACAATGCCATTTATACACACACTTTTTCCACTACCAGTTGAACCAGCAACTAGTAAATGTGGCATTTTATTTAGCTCGGCTAACACAGCTTGTCCCGTAATATCACGACCAAACGCCACTTGAAGTAATGCATCTGGTTTTGCGCCATCTTTAGACTCCAGCACTTCCCTCAGTGTAACAATCGCTACCTCACTATTTGGCACTTCAATGCCAATGGCTGATTTCCCAGGAATCGGTGCTTCCATACGAATATCTTTGGCTGCCAATGCTAACGCAAGGTCATCTTGTAAGTTAACAATTTTACTTACCTTAACTCCAATATCGGGTAAAATTTCATATTTCGTCACAGCTGGCCCTAGATGAACTTGTGTCACCTTTGCTTTTACGCCAAAGCTCTGCAATGTTTGCTCAAGCTTTTTCGCATTTGCTTGAATCACTGAATATTCACCACTTTGGTCATGCTGTGGTGGCATTTTTAATAGATTAAACGATGGAAGCTGATAATCTGCATTTTCAATCGCAGCGGTGTCCTCAATATGAACATCATCTACCAACTCTCCTTCTTCTATGCCCACATTCTTAGGGGCCACAGACGTCTCCTGTCGTTCATGTGAAACATTTTGAGTAAAGGCTGAGATAATCGGCTCATGGGAAACTTCCTCTTCTACTTGTACTGTTTGACTATAATCCTCAGCTGCAATCTCATCCATGCTCTCTGCTCTTGTGCGACGATTCGTTTGTTTTTTCTTTGGTGCATTATTCTTCTTATCTTGCTGTTTTTTTTGCCATTTTCCAAAAAGAGCAGGCATTTTTTCCGCTAAATATGGAACAAGTGCTTTTCCAGTCACTAGAATCAATCCGATAAAGAAAATGACCCATGCGACAACCTTCGCACCTGTTGCCTCAAACAGCACATGAAGTCCACTAAAAAGCAATGCACCAACCATACCACCGCCAAGTGAATTACTACGATGTACCACGCCATCAGTATCAATTAATATTCGCCAAGACTCTCGTAGTACGGAGTCTGATAATAAACCACCTGATTTGGATAATTGCTCAAATAGAATGCTATGACTAAAAATTGTTAAACTCATAATAATAAGTAGCATGCCTAAAATCAGTCGGTCCTTCATGCTTACTTTTTTACGGCCAATCATTAGTATTAAAGCAATAAATACAAGCATAAACGGTACAGCAAAATGTAAATTACCTATAAAAAACATTGCAATTGTTTGGAGTATACGCCCGATCATGCCATATTCAAAAATCATAATGACCGCAAGTGCAATTAGGACGAGCCCTAAAATTTCAAACATAAGCGGGTGCATTTCTTTATTGTCTGCTGATGATTTCCCTTTAGTTACTTTTGTCTTTTTTCTTCTAGTCATTTTTTCACCTTCTTTTGCAATCCATTTTATATATGTAGCGAATGATATCATGTAGTACTCCTTTGTTTCAAAAAAAGGATTTTCCACCGTTACGTCGGCTAGAAAATCCTTTTTCATTCGCTACTTATCCTCAACATTCGCTATGCGTTTTCATGTCATAGGCCAACATGATGCTGGTGACTTAGGCATGACCACAAAAGTGGCATCTTAGCATAGGTTCATAAAGATATCGAGGGAAGGGTGAACAATACCCTTCAGTGTAGTTTTACTTTGTTTTAATACTCCATAATGATTGGGATAATCATTGGGCGGCGCTTTGTTTTTTGGAATAAATAAGTATTTAATGTATCACGAATTTCTTGTTTAATATTTGTCCATTCAAACGTTTCTTTACCAACGTATTTTTCTATCACATTCTTAGCAATTTCAGATGCTTCTACCATCAATGCTTCTGATTCACGAACATAAACGAAACCTCGCGATAAAATTTCTGGACCTGACGCGATTTTCTTTTGTGCACGGTTTAATGTTACCACGACAATGAAAATACCATCCTGTGATAATAATTTACGGTCACGAAGGACTATATTACCAACATCGCCTACCCCAATACCGTCAATTAAGACATTACCTGCTTGTACACGGCCGCTCATTCGCATTTTACCGTTTTTGTATTCGACAATATCCCCTTTATCAGCGATGAAAATTTGTGACTTTTGCATACCTAGTTGTTGTGCAAGCTTAGAGTGTGCAATAAGCATACGATATTCACCTTGTACAGGGATAAAATATTTCGGTTGCATCAAGTTAAGCATTAATTTTAAATCTTCTTGGCTACCATGACCTGAAACATGCACATTTTTACTAGATGTCAGAATTTCAGCTCCCGCTTTTGCAATCGAGTTCATCGTATTCGCCATTTGTACTTCCATACCAGGAGAAGGTGTGAACGTAATCAGCACTGTGTCATCCTTTTTAATCTTAATGTCTCTGTGATGCTTACGGACAATCTTTTCTAGGGCGTCTAGTGGCTCGCCTCTATTGCCAGTTGCAATAATAATAATTTCATCATCTTGATATTTTTGCATATCAGAGATTGGGATAATTGTGTCTTCTTCGAGTGTTAAATAGCCTAACTGCACACCTAAATCAACAGCTTTTTCTAAAGGCTTACCAACAATCGCCACTTTACGGAACGATTTTTGAGCTTGCGCGAATACTTGTTGAATACGAATAAAGTTTGATGCATACACAGCGACTAAAATACGTCCTGGTGCTGAATGGAATGTTTTTGATAATTGTTCTTCAATTACAATTTCAGATGTCGTATAACCTGGTCGTTCTGCTTCACACGATTCCGAAAGCAATATAAATACGCCTTCTTCCCCTAATTGAGCCATTTTTGCCAAATCTGGCTTGAACTTACCAGTTGCAGATTGATCGAATTTAAACTCTCCAGTATGAACGATTGCTCCTTCAGATGTATGGAACACTACCCCTAATGAATCGGGAATACTATGTGTTGTATGGAAGAATGTCACATACGTTGAGTTGAAATTCATACGGCTACGATTTGTTACTTCAAAGAACTTCACCTGATGTGGTGCAGGTAACTCCTTCAAATGTTCCTTCGCGAGTGCAATTGTTAGTTTAGACCCGTACACAGGGGCTTTCACTTTTTGTAAGATGTAAGCAATTGAGCCAATTGCATCCTCATGTCCGTGCGTTAAGAAAATTCCCTTCACACGCTCTTTGTTTTCTTCTAAATACGTAATATCAGGGATGACGATATCAATGCCCAGCATCTCGTCTTCTGGGAACATTAAACCACTATCAACTACAAATAGCTCTTCGTCAATTTCTACTACGTACATTGCTTTTCCAATTTCGCCCACGCCACCCAGTGGAATGATGCGAATTAATTCATTTTTCTTTTTTGTCAATTTGTTTCCTCCTAAAAGATATCCCGAACAGCAACCACTTAATTTTCATTATACGGTTTGCAAAGCTTTTGCACAAATTAAAAATACATGTTTCATGTTAGAAACATGTATTTTATTTCTACTAAAATTAAATTGAGGCAAGAGTTACCCATCGATTATAGGGACTAAGGAGGTAAAGACTAGATTGGATGAGGAAGTTAGTTGTTTATTGCCTTAGTGGTATTCGGGGCTGACTCTGTGTTTTGCTATCTTAGGAGCAGTGTAGGGGGGAACTGTCGAAGTGCGTGGTTACCCGAGCGGTTCTTCTCTTCAACAGAGCGTGGTATGTAGACTACATGCAAATGAAACTCTGAATCATTCAAATCTCCGCTCAAAAAAAAAGGCGTTGCTGATTTTCATCAGCGACGCCACACGGTTATCTAAAACGCTTTGCTTTTTCATGATACGTTTCCCAAATTTGGTCAAAGTTCGCTTTTTCTTCATCTGTCATCTCCACCATAGGTAGACGGACATTCAATGTGTCAAAGCCTAATTTTGTCATCGCATATTTAACAGGCGATGGATTCGGCTGTGCAAACAAAGCACGTACTAGTGGTAATAATGCTCGATGAATTTGGGCAGCTAGCTGATGATTTCCTTCTTTAAAAGCTTTAATCATTAACTGCATATCATTACCGACAACGTGAGATGCCACTGAAATAATGCCGGCCCCACCAATTGCAAGTAATGGTAATGTTAAACCATCATCTCCGCTATACACAAGGAAATCATCTGTAGCGTCAACGTTCTCAATAATATCGCCCATTTGGTCTAAATTTCCGCTCGCTTCTTTAATCCATGCGATATTCGGAATTTTACTTAATGCAACAGAAGTTTCATAGGCCACATTAATGCCTGTGCGACCTGGTACATTATAGAGCATCACTGGCAGCTTCGTTTCCTTGGCAATCGTTTCAAAGTGCGCAAAAATACCTCGTTGGTTTGGTTTATTATAATACGGTGCTACTAGCATAATGCCATCCGCACCGTTTTCTTCAGCTTTGTGTGTCATTGCAATAGAATATGCCGTTTCGTTATCCCCTGTACCTGCAATAACTGGTACACGACCGGCAACTTTTTCTACTGTAAATCGTACAACTTCAATTTTTTCTTCTGTGGTCATCGTTGGGTTTTCAGAGGTTGTGCCACAAGCAACAATACAATCAGTACCATTTCCTATTAAATGATTAATAATACGCTCTAGTTCTGGATAATTAATCGTGCCATCTTCCTTAAACGGCGTAATCATCGCCGTTCCAATTCGACCTATATTCATCCTTACACCCCTCTTATAGTAAGTTATCCTCAAGCATTGCTTCTGCAATTTGTATCGAGTTTAATGCAGCGCCTTTTAATAGATTATCTGATACGATCCATAGGTGGAATCCTTTTTCATTGTCTAAGTCTTGACGGATACGTCCTACAAAAGTAGCGTCTTCCCCTTCTGCATAAATTGGCATTGGGTAAGTTTGTGTTGCGATATCATCTTGTAATTCAATACCTGGTGCATTCCGTAATACTTCAAAAATTTCTTGAACCGTTGCCTCTTTTTCTACTTCAATATAAACAGATTCAGAGTGTCCCGAAACGACTGGCACACGTACGCAAGTTGCAGCTACTTTTAGCTCTGGTGCATGCATGATTTTCTTCGTTTCATTAATCATTTTCATTTCTTCGTATGTAAAGCCATTGTCTGTAAATTTATCGATTTGTGGAATGACATTACGAGCAATTGGGAAATGACGTTTGTCGCTACCAGATGGTAAAATATTTGCTTCTACTTCCTTACCTGCATCCCAGTTTGCGCTTTGTGCTTTTAATTCTTGAATCGCAGTAATACCTGCACCTGAAACTGCTTGATATGTCGATACTAATACCTTCGTTAAGCCAAATGCTGCACGAATTGGTTCAAGGGCCGCCACCATTTGAATTGTAGAGCAATTTGGATTTGCAATAATTCCTTTATGCTTAGTAAGATCGCCGCGATTTACCTCAGGTACAACTAGTGGTACCTCTGGATCCATACGGAAATGGCTCGTATTATCAATGACCACCGCACCTCGTTTTGCCGCTTCTGGCGCAAGCACCGCTGATACCGAACCACCCGCTGAGAATAAAGCGACATTGACGCCTTCGAAAGCTTCTGGTGTCGCTTCTTCAATTGTATATGTCTTACCATTAAATTCGATTGGTTTTCCTGCTGAACGTGCAGAAGCTAAAAACTTAATGTCACCAATAGGAAAATTTCGTGTTATTAGCTGCTCCATCATTTTAGACCCTACTGCTCCTGTTGCACCTACAACCGCAACTGTTAACTGCTTTGTCATCTGTCATCTCTCCTTGAATACAAGTTCCATAATGTGTGCTATTGTATCACAAAATTACTGAAAATTGTGTGTAATCAATGATTTATTTGAAATATTGTATCAACAGCGGTTGTAATTGCATTTTCTGCGTAATTGCTGCATAAACGGTATCTACCATTTTATCAAAATCAGCAATCAATGAGTTCGGTTTTCCATGTGGTGAATCCTGACCGAATGGAATAAAATATATATTTTTAGCATTGAGCAGTTTCATAATATTCATGCCATTTAAGCCGAGAGCATCATTGGTAGAGATGCCCAGGATGACAGGTGAGCCATTGCGTAAGGTTGCCTTTGCTGCCATTAACACTGGGCTGTCTGTGGCTGCGTTGGCAAATTTACTAATACTATTGCCTGTCATCGGTGCTATAACCATAGCATCCAGTGGATTTGATGGTCCAAATGGTTCCGCCTCTTTAATAGAAGTAATGACTTGTTGTCCTGTTAAAGCCTCGATTTTTTCAATCCACTCCTCACCTGTGCCGAAGCGTGTAGCTGCATGTAATACAGAGTGGGTAATAATCGGAATAACCGTCGCTCCTACATCGATAAAATTTTGAATTTTTGGCACAACATCTTCATACGTACAATGTGAAGCCGTTATACCTAATCCAATTCGTTTCCCCGTTAGCAATTTTCTTCCTCCTCTATTGCCTTGCACAATATTTCTGCGGCATCATGTGCAAAGTATTTCCCAGGTAATGATGGCAATAGTACATACGTTTGTAACTGATTAGCATCTATATCTAAACAGCCTGGCTCCGAAGCTAAATCATATAGTACTGCAGGTACATGATCTTGGAATGTTTCCGTAATCCACTTGGCCGGAATTGTATTAATAAATATGCTGTCATGGACTGACCATTTTCGATCATCTAAATTTGTCGCTTTGTAACCATAGGCCTTTGCTTCACTTACTTGCACAACCGACCTTGCTACAATGTGCACGTTAGCACCCATCTTAACGAGTAAAGACGCGAGCATTTTGGCTATGCGTCCGAAACCCGCGATAGTAAAGTTTTGTCCGTAAATACATTTTTGCTCTAAACCGTAAAACGTAGCGATAAATCCCTCTGCTGTTAAACGAGCATTTTGCCATATAAAAGACTCTTGCTGTAAATAGCAATTCGTTTCATTTTTTTCAAGCAAGTGCTTCCAATGCATCGTCAGTCGCCCCGTATAAAACTTAACTTGAGATATACCGTATAATTGTTCAACCTCAATCTTTAATGGAAGAATGGGTAGAATAATTTTATTGGGCTGGAACTCTAAAACCAGTTTATTTAACTCCTCATTCCAGACGGTTGTTCTTTTATAAAATACTGTACGTGATGGACTCCTCAACATTGTCGCTAATTCCTTTAATCTCGAGTCTTCTCCGATCACGAGCCATTTTTCGTTTTCCAAAAGCTCACCTCACTGTAAAAATTCTGACTGTACCGTCGTTGTTTTGTTAAATAAAATTCGATCTTCGCCAATTAGTATAATTTCATGCCATGGGATCATTTCACTAACTTTTACTTTCTTTTTTTGGAATGGCATCTTATCTTTAATAATCTCAAAACCATGGATTTTTCCTGTTTGTACATCTAATAGGCATTCTGTGTGTGCCAGTATGCCAAAATGTACCCCACCTTCAACCTGAATTAACTCTTTATCCACCATTTCTGATAGTAGCATGCCTCATCTCCCTCCTTGAGCCGTTATCCCAATATATGCCGAGTTTCTGCAATTCGTGCCCATCATTAAGAGTCTTCTAGGTTGCATCTTTCGCCCTGTCTGTATATAGTGTATATATACGGTTAAATATTTCGGCGTATGTCTTATGTGTCAAAAGTACAATGGCAACCATAAATACACCTGCGTCATTAAATCTGTGAGGTGAAAAAAGTGCATATTCATTTAAGTAACGCCAGCGATAAGCCAATTTACGAGCAAATTACGATGCAATTAAAAGAAGCAATCTTGGCCAATAAATTACAGGCCGGTGATGCATTACCTTCTATTCGTATGCTTGCGAAGGAGTTAAAAATTAGCGTGATGACAACGAAACGGGCCTATGCTGATTTAGAGCGAGATGGTTTTATAGAAACCGTCGCAGGCAAAGGGAGCTTTGTTACGGAGCGCAATCAAGATTTTCTTCGTGAGGAATTACTACGTCAGGTTGAAGAACATTTGCAAAAGGCCGTTAAAACAGCAAAAACAGCAGGGCTTACAAAAGAGGAAGTACTAGAGCTTCTAACATTAACTTTAGAGGAGGACAACTAAATGAATGCCATTGAAATTCATGATTTACATAAAAGCTTTGTTGGCTTTTCACTAAAAGATGTGAGTTTTTCTGTACCCCAAGGAACAGTCATGGGCTTTGTTGGAGAGAATGGTGCGGGCAAGTCAACAACGATTAAATGCATGTTAAATCTACTTAAAAAAGAATATGGCGAAATTTTGCTATTTGGCAAGGATGCTGTCGAACATGAAATTGCGATAAAAAACGACATCGGTGTCGTTTTTGACGATTTACATGTACCCGAGACGCTAAATGCGACGCAACTCGACAAATTTATGAAGAGAGTATTTAAAACGTGGGATTCGCCCTATTATTATGAGCGGCTAGCGCAATTTAAAGTGCCTGAGCGAAAAAGGATTAAAGAGTTATCCCGAGGAATGAGGATGAAGCTGTCAATTGCACTAGCCTTGTCACATCATCCAAAATTATTGATTTTAGATGAACCAACAAGTGGGCTCGATCCCATTATTCGTGAAGAAATTCTCGACTTGTTTTTAGATTTTATGCAGGATGAAACACATAGTATTTTATTTTCTTCACACATTACGAGTGATTTAGAAAAGATTGCGGATTATATTACATGTATCCATAATGGTGAAATTTTATTTAGTGAAAGTAAGGATGTAATGCTTTATGAATACGGCATTTTTAAAGGAAATAATGAGGAAGTAAGTGAATTACCTGAACATGCTGTTATCGGGAAGCGCAACGGTGCTTTTGGTGTTGAGGTACTTGTCCGTAAAAACGAAGTAAGTACGGCATTTAGTCTTGAAAAGCCGACTATTGAGGAAATTATGCTATTTTATGTGAAAGGTAGTGTTGTGTGATGACTGCACTGCTAGTGAAAGATTTAATGACTTTCCAGCGTCAATTGAAATCTCAGGCTATTTTTCTCATTGCCATTTTAATCATGTCTGTTTTCATGCAACAGGGTGCAATACTTTTTTCATTTATTGTCTTGATCGTAACCATTCAAGCTATAACTGCTCTCACATACGATGAGCTATGCAACTGGGATAAATATGCGAATACGCTTCCTATTTCAAAAGGCGAAATAGTGCTCAGCAAATATATACTAAGTATCATTTTGATGATCATTGGACTTGTGATTGCGTTACCTTTTGTCATACTTATTAATCGCTATACAAATAACATTTCGACAACCGATTTTTTTCTGATTTTCAGCCTAATTGTGACAGTTGCTTTTTGTATGCTGGCAATGTTATTACCAATATATATTAAATTCGGCTCAATCAAAGGAAGAATGGTTGTTATTGCATTATGCTTCATACCAGGCTTTTTACTAGGTCTATTAGAAGGATATGTGACCAATTTTTTCGTGATACTATCCAAACTGAAAGATTATAGCTACCTTGCACCTTTTGTTGGGCTTTTTATCTTATGGCTATCTTATCTTATTTCAACTGGTATTTATAAACGTAAAGATTTTTAGGAGGCGATGCGGATGAAAGCACTATTTTGGTATAGAATTTCGATGCAAAAATTCTCAATAGTTAGCATATTAATTATTTGTATTATTATTAATTTCATCAGTATACAATATTTTGATAGTTTTTCTATGCTGTTTTTCATCGTTATATTTTCACTTAATATTGTCAATAGTTTTTATGAGCAGGACAAGAAGGCCAACTGGGAACTATTTGTAAATAGCTTACCACTAGCAAAAAAAACACAGTTAAAAACTGATTTTCTATTTTGTTATTGTCAAATTTTACTTCTTTTTATTATTACTGCACCTTTTTATTTTATGCATATTACTATATACAGTAATTTTTCTGAGCATTTCGCTTTGTACTTCGCAAATATTAGTTGTGTGATTTTACTTATCTGTATACAATTTTACATACTACACGTTCAAGATACGAAGAGTATGAAAAATTTAAGGCTGTTTACGGCTGTTTTCCTTATTTTTCTAATCAACTATCCTATCCATTATTATCTATCGTTAGTGGCGGGAAATTTATTAGTGATCCTTGTTCCGACCATTATCAGCACTATGATTAGCATTTTTGTCTTTCGAAAATGTCTCGCTTTATTGGCAGCAAAGGAGATTTTTTGATAGAAACGACTACTTTACTATTTTTATTTGCAATAATGGTGTAAATTGTTATGCTCAATGATAGCGATTTATTGAAACACCTACATCTGTTGCTGTATACGATCTCAATAATCGTTGCAGAAAAACTACAAAAAAAATCAAAAGGTTTCGGGAATGATAGGCATTCCCGAAACCTTTTGTCTTCACATCTGTAGGTTAACTGGTAAAAATGAAAGCGTCAAATGTTTACTTATCAACGACTACATGTATTAACGTATCATTGACTAAATCGATATCAAATGCTTTACCAAAACCTACAACATAACGGCCTTCTATTGGTGTTAGCTCAAATAGTGAAAAATCAAGCGTACGTAACAGCTTCATCATTGGTGCGCTATGTACCTCATCGAATTTAGCAAACACTTCCTCATACCCTTCATTACCTAAATGCTTAGACGTACATTGCCAGCGCGCGCGCTCAGCAGCAAAGCTATTAGACGTCACAGCTTCATCTGCAACACATAATACATCGACAAATTGTGCCTGCTCGAGTAGCTGGAAATGCTCTGCGATACGACTAATATAAATATAAAACTTGCCGTTTATACGTACAAAAGGTGTCGTGCTACTAAATGGCTTTCCTTCACCGTTAACTAGACTTAACACACAACTTTTTTTCCCTTGAATAAACACTTCATAATCTTGTTTAATTTTTTCAATATCTATTGTCTTTTTCATGATAAAGCCTCCTAACATTTAATAGTACTTTTTAATTGAATACGTGGGGCTGAATCCCATTCAACATGTTGAATTTCTGCCTCCATTTTATAAATGGTCTGAATCATTTGTTCTGTCATGACATAATCTGGCGTCCCAATTTGTGCACGATAGCCATCTTTTACAACAACGATACGGTCACTATAACTAGAAGCCTGATTCAAATCATGGAGTACCATGACAACGGTCATTCCCATATCACGGTTCAACTCACGTACTAGCTCGAGCACCTCATGCTGATGCGCAATATCTAAATAGGTTGTCGGCTCATCTAGTAATAATATTTGTGGTCTTTGTGCCAGTGCCATTGCAATCCAAGCACGCTGTGATTCTCCGCCAGATAGTGCAGCAATCGATTGATCTTTGTAATGAGTGAGCTGTGTTTTTTCTAGGGCCCAATCGACAATCGCATAGTCTTCATCATCCAAACGTTCAAACCATTTTTTATGAGGATACCGTCCGTAACATACTAAATTACGTACTGTTATATCGGCTGGGGCTTGGTTGCGCTGACTCAATACACACATTTTCTTTGCAATTTCCTTTGATGACAATTGGCGCATATTTTCTCCGTCAAACGTAATAGTTCCCGCTTGATAAGGTAACATACGCGACACTGCCTTTAAAATCGTAGACTTTCCTGAGCCATTTGGACCGATGATGGACAATACCTCTCCCTTTTTGACATCAAATGAAAAATCATGGACAACTTCTTTGTGCTCATAGCAAACGGAAAGCTGCTCAATTTTTAACATTAAAACGCCCTCTTTCGCATTAAGTATAAAAAGTATGGACCACCGATAACCGCCATTAATATACCCGCTGGAATATCCAATGGCGCAAATAAAGTCCGACCACCCGTATCAGCTAGCAGTAATACAATAGCCCCCATTGCCATACTCATTGGCAACATATATTTATAGTCCGAGCCGACAAGTAATCGTGCCATATGCGGAACGATTAAGCCGACAAACCCAATCATGCCAATCGCTGCCACAGAAATGGCTGCTAAAAAAACAGCTAAGATAGATAAAAGTATTCGAATACGCGTGACATTTTCACCTAAGTTCACAGCGACTTGATCGCCCAAACGAATAATGTTAGCCTTGCGGATTGCAAAAATCGATAAAATCCAACCGATAATGGCGTACATATAAATCATTTGCAATGATGCATAACCTTTTGCTGCTAAGCTACCATTCAGCCATTGCACCGCTGAAGGTAAACGGTCGCTATATATAATGGAAAGGAAACCTATTACCCCACCGCATAAAGCGTTGACTGCAACCCCTGATAAGATAATCGTTATTGGCGTGATGCCAGTCCGTCGCCAAGCAAGTGCGTAGACAATTGTAGCGGCTAGTAATCCGCCGACAAATGCTGCTAGCGGGATTAAATGTGTGTACTCAGGATTGGCTAACATAATGAGTAGAACAAATGCTGCAGCTCCACTCGTTACACCAGTAAGTCCGGGATCTGCAAGTGGATTGCCCATCACTGCTTGTAGCAAAGCACCTGAGATAGCAATATTGGCGCCAATAATAAGTGCCAATAAAACACGGGGCAGACGAATATCCCAAATAATCGTTGTATAGACCCCTTCTTCACGTCCATTAAAAATGGTCTTTAAAATATCTGGAACGGCAATATGCACACTGCCTAGTCCTATTGCTACTATCGCAGCTATCAGTGTGAGCGCAAAAGTTATAATAACAATTGTGCGACTTCTTGTTGTACGAATCATGTGAAGCACCTCACGCTATTCAAGGAAATAATCAGCAATTGTTGTTAACGCTGTATCGACATTTGTAATAGATGTTACACCAAATATACTATAATCTAGTATATGAATTTTATCGTTTTTATAGGCTGATAATTGTGTCCAAGCACTATTTTTAGCCACTTCTTGTTTGAACTTATCTTCATTTGCTCCGTGATCCCCTGACGCCAATACAAAAATCATATCTGGATCAGCGACAACAATATCTTCCAAGTTAATTGCTGAGTATGTGGATTCCGTTTTTAAGACTGACTTAGCTATATTATTTGCACCTAGTTGTTCTACTAAACTTCCTAAATACGATTTATCGTTCATAACCATGAAGTCATCCGATGTTCCAATCACCAACATAACTGACGGCAGTTCTTTGCCTTGCGCAAGCTTCGCTAATTCTTGTTCCTTTTCTACAATATTTTGTAGTACTTCATTCATTTTTTCTTCTTTGCCAAAGTACGTGCCTAATACTTTAAAGCTTAGTTTTAAATCTTCAAACGAATCTGTCGGTAAATAAGCCGCTTGTAAATTCATTCCTTGTAACGTTTTATCCAGTGAATCTTGTAATGAGGATGCACCAAGAATCAAATCTGTTTGTAAACTTGAAATGACCTCTAAATCAGGTGCCATCGGTGAGCCGATACGTGTAATCGCATCAAAATCTGCTGGAATCGGATTTGTAGATGTCGGAACTCCTACAGGTTTAATATCCAACAAATGCAGCATTTCTGTTAAAGGAACAGACGTCGTTGCAATTTTATCTGGAACCGTAACTGGAAAAGCA
This sequence comes from Lysinibacillus sp. UGB7, assembly GCF_049058285.1. Lineage (NCBI taxonomy): Bacteria > Bacillati > Bacillota > Bacilli > Caryophanales > Bacillaceae > Lysinibacillus > Lysinibacillus sp. UGB7. The sequence continues at coordinate 245,574 of NZ_JBMGUV010000003.1, read as the reverse complement.
TCTAGTAATTCTTGGAATTTTCCTTCATCAATACCATCTGCCAATACATCGCTTTCTGTAGCTGCCGTATCTGCCCCTTGTCCCTGCACCTCCACTTCAACGGAATCTTCACTCTTAACTTTTTCCTGTTGTTCTGCACATCCAAAAAGTGCTAATGATAACGTTATCAAACCTAGACAAGCAAACTTCTTCATTTATAAATATCCTCCCAACAGATGATAATGATTTTCAATATCATTTATGCTAACAAAGTTTATTGAGAATATCAATAGTTAATTGAGAAAGTCTTTTTCTATGAAAGGAAAAAAAAGAATCATTCACCTTTAGCTTAGTGAATGATTCTGCATTATTTATAAATCAGGGCCGATTATTGAAATGGCTGGTTCTGATTTTAATATTTTGGCTATTAAACGATCTACCGATGCCATTGATACAGCATCAATAGAAGCTAAAACTTCATCTACCGAACGATGTCTTCGATGCACAAGTTCACTTGTCCCGTTGCGGTTCATACGTGCGCCTGTTCCTTCTAGACCTAAGACAAAACTACCTTTTAGCTGTTCTTTTGCATTATCGAGTTCTTCCTCTGTGACACCACCTGCTACGATATCAAGCATTGTTGCATCGATTGTATGTTGTAGCTGGGGTAATTGCTGACGGCTTGTACTACCGTATATCGTAAATGCACCAACGTCTGCATAACAGGATTGATAAGAGAATATTGTATAGGCTAGGCCGCGCTCTTCACGCACCTCTTGAAACAGGCGAGAGCTCATATTGCCACCAATAATATTATTAAGTGCAATAAAGCTATACATGTCTGGGTCTTTTACACCAATAGCTGGATAAGACAGTGCTAAATGCGCCTGCTCCGTGTCACGTGCTTTCACAACTTCGCCTGCATGAAACTGAGGTTTTGTAAGAATTGGCGCTACGGCAAGTGGTGATGCCTGATAATGCCCAAACAAGTTCTCAATAGTTGCCAAAAGTTCTGCTGAAATGTTTCCAGCAATTGAAATAACGACAGATTGCGGTCCATAATGTTTTGCCATATAGTTGCGAATCATGTCAGCTGTAAACGTTTGTAATGTTGCTGCAGTGCCTAAAATTGGGCGACCGAGCGCATCGTTTGGATACATGACTTCCCATAGCTTTTCATGGACATCGTCATCAGGAGCATCTTCACTCATTAAAATTTCTTCTAGTACCACTTGACGTTCCTTCTCTAATTCTTCTTTGGCAAACGTCGAGTTAAAGAACATATCCGCTAATATTGTCATCGCAAGCGCTGCATGATGGTCTAATACTTTTGCATAATAGCACGTATTTTCCTTGGATGTGAAGGCATTTAACTCTCCACCGATACGATCAAATTCTTCGGCAATTTGACGTGCCGAACGCGTCTTTGTCCCTTTAAATAACATATGCTCAATAAAATGTGTAATACCGTTTTCCTCTGGTAACTCGTATCGTGAGCCAGCATCCACAAAAATGCCAAGTGCCACAGAGCGCACATGGTCAATTTGCTCCGATACAATACGAACACCGTTGTGACATGTATGTACTTGAACCAAACAATCTCCCCCATTAGCAATATTATATATGTTAGTCTGTTATTATATCTCAAAAAAGAGATTGGGACAAAACAACTCACTTCAAAAATGAAAAGCCTCGAAAATTTTACGATTAGTAAAATCTTCGAGGCTTTGTTTTTTAGTCTACTTCGTAGCCGTTGTTATCCGCTACGGCGGACGCTTTCCACGGGCACGACTCCAGCCTTCTCCCTCGCTTCGCTCAGTCCGGGTGCTTCCGCTCGTGCGTGCTGTTCCCACTGGAGTCGCCGCCTTCGCTCCGAACAACTAATGAAACACTTCTATTTCAATTAAATCTATTCATAATTTTAGGCATAAAAAAAGGACATCTTCTGATAAAATTTAAGTACCCCTACAAAAATTAACATAGAAAGAACTTATGTTTAAAGATTATAACATGAATCAACTCATTTTACCGCTAGATTTAGAAGTGAAATTACAAGAAAAACGATACCGCCTTTTCTATCCACCATTTAGTCAAAGTAATCCGATTTAAGCTTTCGTTCCTTTCATCCATCACGCAGGTTGTCCATTGCGTAAGTTTTGTACAAAAGCACAAGAAGGCACGAATCGAAAGCTCATGGTCAATGAGAAATGGGAAGAGCAAAAAGAATATGTAAGAGCGAAGCTTTCAGAAGAAGAAACGGCTATGATTTACCGTCAACGCAAAGTTGACGTGGTGCCAGTTTTCGGATTCTTGAAAGCTAATTTAGGTTTCACACGATTTTCTGTCCGTGGAAAATCGAAAGCTGAGAACGAAATCGGCCTCGCACTAATGGCCGTGAATAGAAGAAAATATGCGGTACGAGGATAATCCTCCACTACATCTAGTCAAAAACAAACGCAAAAATCGAGATTGCATCATGCAATCTCGATTTTTTACGTGAACTGAAACTATTTATGTCCCAGCCTCTTCACTTTATTATTTATCTTGTTCAGCGCGTTCTTTTTCCTCTTGTACAACCACTTTACGAGATAGGTTCACACGACCTTGCTTGTCGATTTCAATCACTTTTACAAGTAATTGATCGCCAAGTTTTAGTACGTCCTCAACTTGTTTTGTGCGTTCTTCTTGAATCTCTGAGATGTGTAGTAAGCCATCTTTACCAGCGAAGATTTCACAGAATGCACCGAATTTTTCAATACGTTTTACTGTCGATAAGTAGTACTCGCCCACTTTTGCTTCACGTACGATGTCTTCAATAATTTGTTTTGCACGTGCATTCATGTCTTCATCTGCAGAAGAGATGTAAATTGTACCATCTTGCTCTGTATCAATTTTCACGCCAGTTTCTTCAATAATTTTATTAATTTGTTTACCACCAGGTCCGATTACATCACGGATTTTATCAGGATTGATTTTCACAATCACAATTTTTGGCGCATAAGCAGATAATTTTGCACGTGGCTCTGCAAGTGTTGCAAGCATTGATTCTAGAATATGCATACGACCAATTTTAGCTTGTGTTAACGCTTCTTCTAAAATATTACGTGATAAACCGTCAATTTTAATATCCATTTGAAGGGCAGTTACACCTTTTGCAGTACCCGCTACTTTAAAGTCCATGTCTCCAAGATGATCTTCCATCCCTTGAATGTCTGTTAGGATTGAATAATGCTCACCTTTTTTAATAAGACCCATTGCGATACCAGCAACTGGTGCTTTTAATGGCACACCTGCATCCATCATTGCTAAAGTTGAAGCACAGATAGAAGCTTGAGATGTTGAACCGTTTGATTCCAGTACCTCAGATACACAACGAATTGTGTATGGGAATGCATTTTCATCTGGTAAAACTGCTAATAATGCACGTTCACCTAAAGCACCGTGACCAATTTCACGACGACCTGGTCCACGAATTGGGCCAGTTTCCCCTACTGAGAATTGAGGGAAATTGTAGTGATGCATGAAGCGTTTAGATTCTTCTATACCTAAGCCATCGATAATTTGTACGTCGCCAAGCGCGCCTAATGTACAAATTGAAAGGGCTTGTGTTTGTCCACGTGTGAATAGTGCCGAACCATGTGTACGTTGTAGTAAACCAGTTTCAGAAGAAAGTGCACGAATTTCGTCTAATTTACGACCGTCTGGACGAATTTTATCTTCAGTAATTTGACGACGTACTTCGTCTTTCACCATTTTATCTAAAATTGTGTGTACTTGTTTCATCGTTATATCATCAGCTTCTTGTTCTTCATAAGAAGCAACAATGCGTTCTTTTACAGTTCGAATCGCTTCTTCACGTGCATGTTTTTCAACTGTTTGAATTGCATCATGCATTTCTGTTTCACATGCAGCTTTAATATCAGCTTGAATCGCTTCGTCGATTTCGAATAAAGTAATTTCTTTTTTCTCTTTACCAACCTCAGCTACAATTTGCTCTTGGAAAGCGATAATTTTTTTAATTTCATCATGACCAAACATAATTGCCTCAAGCATAATTTCTTCAGGCACTTCTAGAGCGCCTGCTTCAACCATGTTGATAGCGTCCTTGTTACCTGCCACTGTTAAGTGTACAGTTGAATATTTCGATTGTTCGACAGTTGGGTTCACAACGAATTCACCGTCGATATAACCAACTTGAACGCCTGCGATTGGTCCGTCAAACGGAATATCCGAAATCGCTAAAGCTAAAGATGAACCGATCATTGCAGCCATTTCTGCCGTACAATCTGAATCATTTGACATAACCATAGAAATAACTTGTACTTCATTACGGAAACCATCTGGGAACATTGGACGAATTGGACGGTCGATTAAACGGCTCGTTAAAATTGCATTCTCAGAAGGACGGCCTTCACGTTTGATAAAGCCACCAGGGATTTTACCCGCTGCATATAAACGTTCCTCATAATTTACTGTTAATGGGAAGAAATCAAGTGGTTTTGGTGATTTTGACATTGTTGCTGTTGCTAGTACAGAAGTATCTCCATAACGCACTAATGCAGCTCCATTTGCTTGTTTAGCTAACTGTCCAACTTCAATAATTAGTGGACGGCCAGCCCATTCGTAGGAATAGACTTTCTTTTCGTTCATTCAATGAACCCCTCTCTATTATAAAAACACTTACTCGTCTGTATGTACTAATAGTAAGTGTACCAAAAATGCTTGTTCTATGCTAAATATTTCATTAAATAATCATACATTTAAATTTAGTTATTGCCAATTTATTTAGGATTTATTTCTTTTTGGTTTAAGTGGCTTTATTTTAAGGTGTATAAAGTTTTAAAACATAAAGAAAAAGCGGGAATAATCCCGCTTTTCGATTGTCAATTAGCGACGTAAGCCTAAACGATTGATTAGTTCACGGTAACGTTGAACGTCAGTTTCACGAAGATATTTAAGTAAGTGACGACGACGACCTACCATTTTAAGAAGACCACGTTCTGAGTGGAAATCTTTTTTGTGTGTACGTAAGTGCGTGTTTAAAGCGTTGATTTCCGCTGTTAAAACTGCAACTTGTACTTCTGGAGAACCAGTATCACTTTCGTGTGTACGGTACTCAGCGATAATTTCGTTTTTACGTTCTTGTGTAATAGCCATTTTATTGACCTCCTAAATAATTGTTAATCCCCACTAGCACAGTAAACGTTGGAGTCATCGATATACCGAGCTAAGGTTAAGCACTTTATGCACTTATGAATGTTACCATAAAACAATAGACCAGGCAAGCATTAACGCAGAGCCTCAAAATATTGAATTGTTTCCTGTTTGTCTTTTTCGATCTGTATTTTCAATGATTCTATTCCATCGAATTTTCGCTCGCTACGAATTCGTTTATACCAAGTGACATGTACTTCTTCACCGTAAATATTTTTTTCGAAGTTTAAAATATGTACCTCGATAGATAGTTGCTTGTCATTTGGGTCTTTGAACGTTGGTTTATAGCCTACGTTGCAAACACCATCATACCATTTATTTTGGACAAGGAGACGTACAGCATATACACCACTTGCTGGAATAAATGCGCCCTCTAATGCTTGGACATTCGCAGTAGGAAAGCCAATCGTGCGTCCGCGCTTATCACCATGAACAACCATTCCCGTTACTTCGAAAGGTCGTCCTAATAGCGTACGCGCTGCTTCCATATCGCCCTCTTGCAATAACTTGCGAATACGAGTGGAGCTAATTTTTTCTAGCTCATCTGCCTTCTTGTCAACAACTGTCACGCCATAATCCCCATCACTTAATGCACGCATATCTTCCATAGTGCCTTTGCCAAATGCACCAAATGAAAAATCAAAGCCAGCAGTCACATGCTGAATATTCAATGAACGGATAAAAGTATCCACAAAATCAGCTGGAGACAGCTTTGCAAAATCCGACGTAAAATGCACTACAAATACTTTATCAACACCTTTTTCTTCAAATAATTGTAATTTTTGTTGTAGTAATGTAATGTAAAATACCTTTTCATTACGTCCACCTAGCACCAAGGAAGGATGTGGATCAAATGTCATAACGGCAGTTGGAATTTGTCGCTTGTTCCCTTCATTCTTTGCTGCTTCAATAACTGACTGATGTCCAATATGCACGCCATCAAAGAAACCAATGGCCAAAGAATACGGTTGCATACTTTCTCGTTGCTGTAATTGATGTGGGTATTTTAAATGAATGACCTCCATACAAAAAATCCTCCTACTCTATCGTCGGGAACATTTTATGTGGCTTCATAAACCCTTCCTTTGTCGGATGAGCTTGATATACCGCAAATGCTTTCCCATTAATCCCAAACACAATTTTATCATGTATCTTTAATAATGCATCTGCTGGAAGCACTTGTCCATTGAAAATTTCTTTTTCAATAGCAGGCGATATCTCAATATATGGGTAATCTGATAGTGCATGCTCAACAGGTAAAATACAAGTATTGACTTGTTCTGCTTCCATTAGCTCTGCTACTTGTGCCAATGTAAAACAATTGTCTTGTGTAAATGTGCCTGACGCTGTACGAACGAGTTCTTTCATATGGGCTGGATACCCAAGTGCCTCGCCAATTTGAACCGATAAAGTGCGTATATATGTGCCCTTGCTACAGGCTATACGGACAGGGAAAGTTATTTCTTGTCCTTCGTAAAAATCCGCATTATCTAGTAGCTCTAAGGCATGAATTGTCACCTGACGGGTTGGTCTCTCGACAGTTTCTCCCTTACGTGCATATTCATATAAGCGCTTACCATTCACTTTAACAGCCGAAAACATCGGTGGTGTTTGATTAATAACCCCTGTTAAGGAAGCTAATACTTCGAGCAGTTTAGCACGTGTAAACGACTTATTTGTGTTATCTTCCTCAACTGTTTCCCCTTCTGCATCCTCTGTTGTTGTTGTCCGTCCAATCGAAATAACCGCTTCATATGTCTTGCCCGCATCTGTTAAATATTCTGCAATACGAGTTGCCTGGCCAATGCAAATAGGTAGGACACCCTCCACACCAGGATCCAGAGTCCCTGTATGGCCAACCTTTTTTGTACGTAATATCTTTCGTAATTTAAATACGCAATCATGGCTCGTCATGCCACGTTCCTTCCAAAGCGGTAAAATACCGTTCATATAAATCCCCCAAATTCAAATTTACCTTCGTGTATTTGTACTAACATACAGAAAAAAGCCTGCCTGCATGGACATGCATGTGGCAGACTTTTTTATTTTCTATTCTTGTAGGCCTTAGCTCGTTCCCTTAGCGGTCGTAAAGCATCGGGTGAAAGTGTAAGTATCCCTCTCACTTTGGGCTCTTCAACGCTTGTCGGGGATAGTAGAGCGCTTAAGCACATTGGTTATTCTTTGTGTAAATCACGTAGTAATGAATCAATTCGGTTCCCATATTCAATCGATGAATCAAACTCAAAGATTAACTCAGGTGTTCGACGTAAACGGATACGTGAACCGATTTCTGAACGAATGAAACCGGAAGCTTTTACTAATGCTTTTAGTGTTTCCTCTCGTTCGCGTTCATTGCCTAGAGAAGTGATATAAATTGTTGCTTGTTGTAAATCACCTGTTACGTCAACGCCTGTAACAGTTACGAAGCCAACACGTGGATCTTTAACTTTACGGCCAATAATCTCACCAAGTTCTTTTTTCATTTGCTCAGCAACACGATTTGAGCGTAGAGACATAGTTCGTCACCTCAATTTCGATGTCCAGATTGTTACACTACTTGCTTGGGTTCTACTCTTGCTAACACGTCCTCAACGGTGAAACATATAGAGGAGTAGCAAGATTGAATGATCCAAGCACATGTTATACACGGATAGAGACATAGCTGCTAACAGTACTATGTCTCTCGCGTACAAATAAGCGCAAAAACCCTTCCCTACTTATAAATAGTCTCGCCACACATTTAGCTGCTCCCAAGACGGATTTGACTGCAAATAATGGAGTGCATGATTGATTTCACGCTCAGCTGCATCTTTCGAAGAAGAAACAGCAACAAGCGCTAATTTTGTTCGCTGCCATACATTTTGATGGTCAATTTCCGCAATGGACACATTAAATTTCTGCTTTGTGCGGGTAATCATACGCTGTAAGACAGCGCGTTTTTCCTTTAACGAATGGGCAGTTTGAATGATGAATTCAACCTCTGCATAGACAATCATTATGAACGTTTAATTTCTTCCATAATGTAAGCTTCAATAATGTCGCCTTCTTTAATATCATTGAAGTTTGTAATTGTAATACCACATTCGTAACCTCTTGCCACTTCTTTTACTTCATCTTTGAAGCGTTTTAATGTATCTAGTTCACCTTCGAAAATCACGACGTTGTCACGGATGACGCGTACGCCAGAATCGCGAGTTACTTTACCTTCTGTTATATAAGAACCGGCAATTGTACCAACTTTTGATACTTTAATCGTTTGACGAACTTCCGCCTGACCAATAATTTTTTCTTCAAATTCTGGATCAAGCATACCTTTCATCGCTTGCTCGATTTCTTCGATTACTTTGTAGATAACGCGGTGTAAACGAATGTCTACGCCTTCTTCTTCAGCTGCACGTTTTGCATTGACATCAGGACGTACGTTGAAGCCAATAACAATGGCATTTGATGCTGCCGCAAGAGAAATATCTGATTCTGTAATTGCCCCAGCACCAGTATGAATAATTTTCACGTTAACGCCTTCGACATCAATTTTCATAAGTGATGCAGCCATTGCTTCTACTGTACCCTGTACGTCAGCTTTAACGATTAAGTTAAGTTCTTTCATTTCGCCTTGGCTCATTTGTTCAAACAAGTTATCCAGCGTGACACGTTGCTTTTCAGAACGTTGTGCTTGAATCGCTGTCATTGCACGTGTTTCCCCAACTTGGCGTGCTGTTTTTTCGTCTTCGAATACAACGAAGCGGTCACCAGCTTGTGGTACATCGCTTAAACCTGTAATTTCTACTGGTGTTGATGGACCAGCCTCTTTGACACGACGGCCTTTATCATTGACCATTGCACGTACACGACCATATGCATGGCCAACTACGATTGGATCTCCAACTTTTAATGTGCCATCTTGTACTAAAAGCGTCGCTACTGAACCACGGCCTTTATCAAGCTGTGCTTCGATCACTGTACCAAGTGCTAAACGGTCAGGATTTGCTTTTAACTCGCCAACCTCAGCTACAAGTAATACCATTTCTAATAATGTATCGATACCTTCACCTTTTAATGCTGAGATTGGTACGAAAATTGTTTCGCCACCCCAAGCTTCAGGTACTAAACCATGTTCTGTTAATTCTTGCATAACGCGGTCAGGGTTTGCTGAAGGTTTATCCATCTTATTAACCGCTACAATAATTGGCACTTCTGCCGCTTTTGCATGGTTGATGGCTTCAACGGTTTGAGGCATTACACCATCATCCGCAGCTACCACTAAAATTGTTAAGTCCGTTACTTTCGCACCACGTGCACGCATCGTTGTGAAAGCAGCATGTCCAGGTGTATCTAGGAATGTAATTTTCTTATCGCCTTCAGTTACTTGGTAAGCACCGATATGTTGCGTAATACCACCCGCTTCTACAGCTGTAACTTTTGTATGACGGATAGAATCTAGTAACGTTGTTTTACCATGGTCAACGTGACCCATAATTGTTACTACAGGAGGACGTTCTGATAATTCTGCTTCATTTACTTCCTCTGTTTGTTCGAAGTGCGTTTCTAAATCCGTAATATCTATACGAATTTCTTCTTCTACTTCTACACCATAGTCTGTACAAATTAACTCGATTGCATCCTTATCTAATTCTTGGTTAATTGTCGCCATTACACCAAGCATGAATAATTTTTTAATGATTTCAGATGGCTCACGGTGCAGCTTTTTAGCTAATTCTGCGACAGAAAGAGATTCAACAAATGTAATTTTTTCTGGTAATTCTTTTTGTTTCACTGGTAATGTAGGCTGATGCGTTTTTGGATGACGGCGTTTACCGCCGTGAATTCCTGGTTTTGGACGTTGGTTGTAGCCGCCGCCTCTTCGGTTATTATTATTGTTGTTGTTATTATTATTTTGTGTCATATTTCGATTTTGATTACCTTTAGTATTCTTAGATTTTTCGTTAGACGAATTTTGGTTTTGGTACGATTGTTGAGATTGTTGCTGAGTGTTCGTTCTTGGTTTAGAGGTAACAGATTGCTGCTTTTGTCCCTCTTGTTTTTTCACCGATTGTTGTGGTCTTTGTTGCCCATTAGATTGTGATCGTTGTGATGCATTTTGAGTAGGTTGTTGCGCTTGTTTTTTCTCAGTTGCTGGTTTAAATGATTGGTTTAACTTTGTCACTGTGTCGTTTTCCAACATAGACATATGATTGGTTACACTCACATTTAATTTATTTAGCGCTTCAATAACCTCTTTACTCGACTTATTCACTTGTTTCGCATATTCATGAACTCTGATTTTGGTCATCTGCTCACCCCCGATTATTTTTCGTTGAGTAGACTAGACAATTTGCTTGCAAAACCTTTATCGGTAATAGCTAGAGCCACTCGGGCTTCTTTACCTGTAGCATGTCCTAGATCATAACGATCGCCAACTACATGATACTCAACGTTGTAATACGTGCATTTATCTTGAATTTTTTTGCTAGAGTTTTTAGAAGCATCGTTTGCAAGCAGTACTATCTTAGCATTACCATTGCGGACTTCCTTTACTACTAACTCTTCTCCTGAAATGACTTTACGGGCTCTTGCCGCGATGCCAAGCAAATTAAACACTGCTTGATTTGTCATAGTATTGACTCCCTACGAATAATCGTTAGTAGTTCTTCGTAGACTTCTTCAGGAATTTTTACATCAAGTTGGTGCCCTAAAACATTTTTCTTGCGTGCGATGTCAATCGCTTGTTCTGACTTTGAAACATAGGCGCCACGTCCAGGCTTTTTCCCCGAGACATCAACGCTTACTTCGCCCTCTTTCGAACGAACAACCCGAATCATTTCTTTTTTTGGTAGCATTTCTCCAGTGGCTACACATTTTCGAAGAGGCACTTTTTTATTAACCACCATAAGAATCACCTTTCCTCTCTGAAGCTTCGTAAGAGGTGGACTAACCATAATATAACTAAAACTAACTGCTTCAGCGTAGTTTCGGATTTGGCATCGTCATGCCAAATCCAAGACATGTGCCGGTGACTATGACTTTATGCAGTCGACGCTAGGCGTCCACAGCATGAAGTCAGTTGACTAGTCACACGGGCTTTCTTACTTATTCTTCGTCGTCTTGATATAAGTCAACTGCTACATCTTCGTAGTCGCTTTCCACATCTTCCGCAGGTACAAAAGTGCTTGTTGCAGATGGGTAAATACCTAACTCACGTGCATCTGTTTCACTTTTAATATCAATTTTCCAACCAGTTAGTTTCGCAGCTAATCGAGCATTTTGACCGCGTTTACCGATTGCTAAAGACAATTGATAGTCTGGCACGACAACAGTTGTTGACTTTTCTTCTTCATTCACTTGCACATCTAATACTTTTGAAGGACTAAGAGCATTTGCTACAAATACAACAGGATCTTCTGACCATTCAACAATATCAATTTTCTCACCGTTTAATTCATTGACAATTGTTTGTACACGCGCACCTTTGGCACCAACACAAGAACCAACCGGATCGACTTCCTCATTATGAGCAAAGACAGAGATTTTAGAACGATCGCCAGCCTCACGTGCAATGGATTTGATTTCGACAATACCCTCATAAATTTCAGGTACTTCCATTTCAAATAAACGACGTAGTAAGCCAGGGTGTGTACGCGATACAATGACTTGTGGTCCACGCGTCGTACGTTCAACTTTCGTAATGTATACTTTAATACGATCATGTGGATGATACGTTTCACCTTGAATTTGTTCGTTTTGTGGTAACGCTGCTTCGACTTTACCTAGCCCAACATAAATATTACGCGCATCTAGACGTTCAACAACACCTGTGACAATATCATCCTCACGATCCACATACTGCTCATAAATTAAGCCTCGCTCTGCCTCACGTACACGTTGTGTAACAACCTGTTTCGCTGTTTGTGCTGCGATTCGGCCAAAATTACGAGGCGTTACTTCTTGCTCTACGATATCCTCTAATTGATATGCTGGATTAATGGCCTTTGCATCTTCTAATGAAATTTGTAAGCGATCGTCATCTACTTCTTCCACAACATCTTTTCGTGAAAATACACGAATTGAGCCCTTATCTAAATTTAAATCTACTCGGACATTTTGAGCTTGGTTAAAGTTGCGTTTGTATGCTGTTACTAATGCCGCCTCAATCGCTTCGATTAACACATCTCTTGAAATTCCTTTTTGTTCTTCTAGCGCAGTTAGCGCATCTAACAAATCACTACTCATTTTGTTTTCACTCCTAAATATGCATTATGCTGTGAAATCGATGGCAAGTCGTGCCAAAGCGATTTTTTCCTGTTCAATTGTTACTGTAATTTTTCGCGTTTTAATACGTACTTCCATCACTATTGTATGATTATCGTATGACGTTAAGTAGCCTTGGAATTCCTTCATGTCCTTGATGGGCTCATAGGTTTTTACATAAATAAATTTACCAATCGCTTTTTCAAAATCAGCATCTTTTTTCAATGGACGTTCTGCACCTGGTGAAGATACTTCTAAATAATAGTTTTGTGTAATCGGATCTTTTTCATCCAACAGTAAACTAAGTCGTTCACTAACTTGAGCACATTGGTCAATGTCAATTCCACCCTCAGGTGTATCCACATAAACACGTAAAAACCAGTTACGTCCTTCTTTTACGAACTCGACATCCACTAACTCAAGATTTAACTCTTCAACAATTGGCATGGCAAGTTCTTCAATAACAGATGGTACTTTGCTCATTGTTTCCTCCTGCATTTATCAATTTCTGGCGTAATAAAACAGAAATTCCACCATTTGCTTTGGTGAAATTTGACGGTCTTACCTGCTGTTAGTCAAAAAATTTGTTTTGCTACGATATAACAACAGAAAAGAGCGGGAAGGACCCACTCTTTTGCTGGAAAACTATCAACAAATTATTACCATAAGGATAGCACAATTCACATTACATTGCAAATTTCCTTATTTAGGACAATAAAGTATCGTTAAAATAATGACAGTTGGTTCGCGTCTGGCATCCCTTCCAAACACCCTAATTGATCCATATACTCAATAAGTGTTTTTGACACTCGACCGCGTTGCTGTAAATCTTCCTTCGATAAAAACTCTCCATCTTCACGAGCAGCTACAATTGTTTTTGCAACGTTCGTACCAAGACCAGGAATCGCATCAAAAGGTGGAATCAAGGCATTACCATCAATTATGAACTCACTAGCTTGGGAACGATACAAGTCAACCTTTTTGAAACTCATACCACGTTCACACATTTCAAGCGCAAGTTCCATGACCGTTAGTAAGTTTTTCTCTTTAGTTGAAGCATCTAAGCCCTTCATATTGATTTCATCAATTTTCGCACGAATCATTTGTGACCCCTGTGTCATCGAAATTAAATCAAAATCATCTGCTCGCACTGTGAAGTACGCTGCATAATAGAGAATCGGGAAATGAACCTTAAACCAAGCTATCCGTACCGCCATTAAGACATAAGCGGCGGCATGGGCCTTTGGGAACATGTATTTAATTTTTTTACATGATTCGATATACCAGCCTGGCACTTTATTTGCGAGCATCTCGGCTTCAAATTCCCCCGATAACCCTTTCCCTTTACGAACGGATTCCATAATTTTAAAGGCCAACGATGGTTCAAGCCCTTGATAGATTAAATAGACCATAATGTCATCACGACAGCCTATTACTTCTTTCAGTACACAAGTGCCATTTTGAATGAGCTCTTGTGCGTTACCCAGCCAAACGTCCGTTCCATGAGAGAGTCCTGATATTTGCACAAGCTCTGAGAACGTAGATGGTTTTGTGTCCTCTAGCATTTGACGCACGAAACGTGTACCAAACTCTGGAATTCCAAGTGTTCCTGTCTTACAACCAATTTGTTTCTCAGTAACACCCAAGGATTCAGGCGAACTAAAAATTTTCATCACGACCGGATCATCTGTTGGAATGGTTTTTGGGTCAATACCCGATAAATCCTGCAACATCCGAATAACGGTTGGATCATCGTGCCCGAGTATATCGAGCTTTAAAATATTATCGTGAATGGAGTGGAAATCAAAGTGTGTTGTACGCCACTCTGAATCTTGTGCATCTGCTGGAAACTGCACTGGTGAGAAATCATAAATATCCATATAATCTGGTACTACGATGATACCACCTGGGTGTTGCCCTGTCGTACGTTTTACTCCTGTACAGCCTTGAACTAAACGATCTACCTCAGCACCACGAAAGTGTAGATTATGATCGTTTGCATAGCCTTTTACGTAGCCATAAGCTGTCTTCTCCGCAACTGTACCGATTGTCCCTGCACGGAATACATAATCTTCTCCAAACAATACCTTTGTATAGTTATGTGCTTGCGGTTGATATTCCCCTGAGAAGTTCAAATCAATATCAGGGACTTTATCTCCTTTGAAGCCTAGGAAAGTTTCGAATGGAATATCTTGACCGTCCTTTTTATACGCTGTGCCACATTCCGTACAGTCCTTATTTGGCAAATCATAGCCTGAGCTAACCGAACCATCATCAAAAAACTCCACATGCTTACAATTTGGACAAATATAATGAGGTGGCAGTGGATTTACTTCGGTAATTTCCATAAAAGTAGCGACAAGGGAAGAACCAACCGAACCACGAGACCCTACTAAATAGCCATCTGCTAATGACTTTTTCACAAGCTTCGCGGAAATTAAATAGATAACACCAAAACCATGTCCCAATATCGACTTTAATTCCTTGTCAATACGAGCCTTGACGATTTCTGGTAACTCGTCACCGTAAATGCGATGGGCCATCTCATACGTTAAATTTGTTACTTCATCATCAGAGCCTTCAATTTTCGGTGTATAGAGGTCATCCTTAATCGGTTTTACATCCCCAATCATATCCGCTATTTTTTGGGAATTTGTCACAACAATTTCTTTCGCAATATCTGGCCCTAAAAAATCAAATTCATGGAGCATCTCATCCGTCGTTCTAAAATGAACCTCCGGTAACTTCGATCTATTTAAAATATTGGCGCCCCCTTGGGAACCAATCAATATTTGTCTAAACATTGCATCTGTTGGATCTAAGTAATGAACATTGCCAGTTGCAACAACTGGCTTATCTAGCTTTTTCCCAAGCTTTACAAGCTTACGTATAATATCCTCGATCGTCCATTCATCCCGCACTACATTACGTTCGATTAATGGTGCATAGACAGCTTTCGGTTGCACTTCAATATAATCATAAAATCTCGCTATTTGTTCCGCTTCTTCTGGTGATTTATTCATCATCGTTTCAAACAATTCACCATTACTGCAGCCTGAGCCGACTAATAGCCCCTCTCTATACTGTTCAAGCGTTGCGCGTGTTACACGGGGTACACGGTAAAAGGTTTTTGTATGGGCATGTGTCACGATTTTAAACAGATTTTTCAAGCCATCATTATTGACTGCTAAAATTGTACAGTGCATTGGTCGTGCTTTTTTATAGGCATCACCACCACCGACATGCTTGTTGAAATCATCATGATATTTAATACCCAGTTCATCCGCTTCTTTTAACAGATGCAATAGTAAATAGCCTGTTGCCTCTGTATCATAAATAGCACGGTGATGCTGGGTTAATTCAATCCCAAATTTCTTACAAAGTGTGTTTAAGCGATGATTCTTCATTGTTGGGTATAGTAAACGTGCAAGCTCTAGCGTATCAATTACTGGATGAACAGTATCTTCTAGACCATATTTTTTATATCCGGTATATAAAAAGCCCATATCGAAGGAAGCATTATGTGCCACAACGATAGCGTCCTCTATAAATGCATGGAATTCATGGATGACTTGCTCGACTTCTGGGGCATTGCGTACCATGTCATCTGTAATGCCTGTCAGTTCAATGGTCGTTGCTGAAAGGGCATGATGCGGATTGGCAAAACTTTCGTACTTGTCAATCACATGGCCACCTTTAATTTTTACAGCTGCAAGCTCAATGATCGTATCGTATGCTGTAGAAAGGCCCGTTGTTTCCACGTCAAAGACAACAAAGGTTGTATCTTCTAATGCTCGATGCTCAGAGGCGTAAGCAATGGGTACACCATCATCTACTAAATTTGCTTCCAAACCGTAAATGACCTTAATGCCATGTTTTTTCCCCGCTCCATAAGCATCAGGGAAAGATTGTACAATAGCATGATCAGTTATGGCAATCGCCGGATGTCCCCACTTCGCCGCCTGTGCCACAAGTCTCTCTACGGGTGTCACTGCATCCATTTGACTCATCGGAGTATGCAAATGTAACTCCACACGTTTTTCGCCTTCTGGTGCTTTGTCCTGACGCGTTTCTTTTTTCACTTCATTAATATCATTTGCCATGACGATTAAATCACGAATAAACGTATCGGTTTGCACCGAGCCACGTACTTTTACCCACATTCCTTTTTTCAAATGTTGCATGAGTTCTGCATCATCATTATCACGTGAGAACATTTTCACAATGATGGAATCTGTATAGTCGGTAATTTTAATTTGTAACAATGAACGGCCGCTTTTTAGTTCTTTAATTTCTGTATCAAACACAAAGCCTTCTACGATGACACGGCGTTCTTCCTCAACAATGCGCTTAATTTCCATGATTTCATCGTCTTTAATATGCATACCAAGTTGGAACGGTCGATCCCCCAGTGCCGCCAAGGCTGGATTATCTTTCTTGTCCTGCTCACGTTTTTGGAAGTCTTGCACGGCTTGTTGCGCCATTGCTGCTTCTTCTAACCGCTTCTGCTCTATAAAGGCTTCTTGTGCTGCACGCATTTCTTCAGTGGCATCTTGTAGCATGAAATCCATCGCTATCGGCGGGAAGCCAAATTGACTATAGCTCGCTGATAATTTCTCCGCATACTTCGTTTTTAGCATCATGAATTCCATTTCTTGCATGCATGATAAGGTAATCTTTTGACCGTTCCATGTAGGAATTTGCGATACAAGACAATTTTTCAATGTCGGCGCCATATCATCGATTTGTTCCACAACCGTTAACCAATATGCTTGAATTAGTTCCTCTGTTACATTTTTTTCTACGGTTTCAAAGGTAGTATTGATTTGGGCAATAGCAGCAAATTTTTCAGCTAAATGTGTGTGAAAAAGCTGATATAACGGAAACGGCAGAATATCACGTAATTTAATCGTAAAATGCCACAGCCTATTTTTTTTATGCACGGTTAAACGTGATAACTCACCTTCTTCAAAAAAGGACATATACACATCATCAGTTAACTCTAATTGCTGCAAAAGCATTTGGAATTTCATTCTTGCCTCTTGTTGCTGTTCCAATCGGTTGACACCTACTTTCTACTTTAATGAAAAGAAAGAGGCAGTATGAAGAGCCTCTTGTTCTATATTCTATTTAGCGCATAATACTAAAAATTGATGCAAAAAAATTCGCTCCTTTTCCACGGGCGATCCGCAAGGCTCACAGATGTCATAGCATCTGTAAAGTCTTGAATGGCTCGCTTTCCCGCAGGATTGTCGCGAATTTTTTACTTGTCCTATCTCATTTAAAAAGATTGCTTCGCTTTGGAGCATCTACATCCTTTTAGAGATAACACGTTCAAAAGGATATTAGTTCTTGCGGAAAAATTCGTTTAAGCGATCAATGACCTCTTCTTTTTGCCATTCAAACGTTTCGCCTGTTTGACGGAATTTCACTTCGACAACACCTTCAGATGCCTTTTTACCAACTGTTACTCGAACAGGTAGACCAATCAAATCTGCATCCGCAAATTTAACGCCCGCGCGTTCAGCACGATCATCTAAAAGTACATCATAGCGGTATGATTTCAATAGGCCGTATAACTCATCTGCTAACGTAACCTGTGCCTCATCCTTTGTATTAACAGGCACGACATGGATATCATATGGCGTTAATTGTATTGGCCATGTAAATCCTTTGTCATCTTGGAAATGTTCGGCTACAGCTGCTAAAATACGTGAAACGCCGATGCCGTAGCAACCCATAATAAATGGCTGTGCCTTCCCTTGCTCGTCTAGGAATGTGCCATTCATTTTTGCAGAGTATGTTGTACCCAATTTGAAAATATGACCTACCTCGATACCTTCTGCAAATTTAATCGTACCTTGTCCATCTGGAGATGGATCTCCCTCTTGGATAAAACGAATATCTAAATATTCATTCACCGCGAAATCACGCTCTGGGTTAACATTTACTAAGTGGAAACCGTCTTCATTCGCACCAGCTACACCGTTACGAATGGATTTAATAGCCTGATCGGCTACCACTTTCACGTCAACTGGTAATTTAACTGGACCAATTGAGCCTATACCACAGCCAAGTAGTTCACGAATAGCTACTTCGCTCGCAAGTTCAACCGTTCCTGCATTTAATGCATTTTTCAATTTAATGTCATTAATTTCGTGATCACCACGAGCAAGAACAACAACTAATTCACCGTCAACATCAAATACTAATGATTTAATAACATTTGAAGCTTCAACATTTAAGAAAGCTGATACTTCTTCTATTGTTTTTTGATCTGGTGTTGCCACTTTTTCAAGGTCTTTTAATGCTTGTGCAGATGTTTGATAGTCAACAATTACTTCAGCCATCTCAATGTTCGCTGCATAGTCAGAACTATCCGAATAGGCAATAGTATCTTCCCCGATTTCAGAAAGACACATGAATTCATGCGTTCCTTTACCACCAATTGAACCTGCATCAGCAATAACTGCACGGTAGTTTAAGCCCAGACGTGAGAAGATATTTGAATAAGCACGATACATATCTTCATATGTTTCATCTAAGCTTTCACGAGATGCGTGGAAAGAATAAGCATCTTTCATAATAAATTCACGACCACGTAACAAACCGAAGCGAGGACGTTTTTCATCACGGAATTTTGTTTGAATTTGATAAAGTGTTAATGGTAATTTTTTATATGATTTAATTTCATCACGTACTAAAGTTGTAATCACTTCTTCATGCGTTGGTCCTAATGCAAAATCACGATCATGACGGTCTTTTAAACGCATTAATTCTGGTCCGTATTTTTCCCAACGACCAGATTCCTGCCAAAGCTCTGCAGATTGTAAGGCTGGCATTAATAATTCGATAGAATTGATAGCTTCCATCTCTTCACGAATAATATTTTCTATTTTTGTTAAGACACGTTTTGCAAGCGGTAAATACGAGTATACCCCACTTGTATTTTGACGAATAAACCCTGCACGTAGTAATTGCTTGTGTGATTTAACATCTGCATCAGCAGGTACTTCACGTAGCGTTGGGATAAATGTTTTACTTTGCTTCATTCAGTGTTCCACCTTTTTATCAATTTGCCTCGGCGTGTGTCTAGATTTAACATTGTATAAACGCAATACACTCTTTTATCTATGGCATCACCAGGGGCTTAACTTTAATCAGTAGGGGTTCGTATCCTACTGAAGTTAACTTCACTTCGCATTCTTCCCACTTCTAGTAGCGTGGGGAAAATGTTGAAGGAAGTTAAATAGATAAGTTTCCTTCTCTAGCATAATCAAATTTAGCTTTGAACGCAATGTTTCCAAAATAATTGCGCTCAAAGCTAATATTTACAGTCAATTTTACCTTGGCTGTCTTTGTATCTTTAGATATTTGACGCCAGGCTTAATGTAAATGAAGTTACCATTTGAATGGTCACTCCATCTACATTAAAAGAAAAATCGTTGGATATCGTTCCATGTAACTACGACCATTAAAATCATCAATAATACAATGCCAACAAAATGAACGATGCCTTCTTTTTGGCGATCGATTGGCTTGCCTCGAAGCGCCTCGAAACCAAAAAATAGCAAACGGCCACCATCTAGTGCTGGTAGAGGTAGTAAGTTCATAATACCAAGGTTGATACTTAACATTGCGGCCCAATTCATTAAGTTAACGAAACCATACTGCGCTACTTGCTCTGTCGCTTTATATATACCAACTGGACCTGATAGAGCATCTATCGTAAATTGTCCAGTAATAAGCATGCCCAGAAGCTCAAAAATCTTCATCGTCATATTGTACGTTTGTTGTGCACCGAATACGACTGCCTTTAGCGGATTATATTCGCGTGGGCTCTCATAACGAACACCAATTTGACCATATTTCTCGCCATCTTGTTTGACTTCTTTTACCATCATATTCAAGTTTACTAACTGGCCACTACGCTCAACAGTTACATCAATTGTTTGACCTGGTCGATCCTGGACAATCGCAGCTAAATCCTGCCACTTTTCAACTACTTGTCCGTCGATGGATGTTACCCTATCCCCTGCAAGCATACCTGCCTGTGCAGCTGGATCATTTTCTACTACTTCTGTAATAATCGGCTCATTTGTAGGTACACCGTTAAATAAACCAATTAGCAAATAGATGAAAAATGCTAAAATAAAGTTAAACAAAGGCCCTGCAAAAATCGTCATAGCACGTTGACCAACCGTTTTTGCGTTAAACTGGCGATCATATGGTGCTATTAAAGTTTCTCTGCCATTTTCAACGAGTACACAATCTCGAGAGACATTATAACGAACTAGTTTTTCTTCTTCATCATAACCTTCAATAAATAACTCTTGTTCTAAATCTGCACGCTCAACTTCTAAAAATAATAAGTCTGGTAATTGCCTATTATTTTGATTGAAGATTATCTTTTTAACAATGTTATCTTCATTGACAATGAGCCCTACACGGTAGCCTGGCTGTAATTCCGAGCCGTCCATATCCTCGCCTGCCATACGAACGTAACCACCAATCGGCAATAAACGTATAGTATAGATTGTCTCACCATGTGTCTTGCCATAAATTTTTGGACCCATACCAATCGCGAATTCCCGAACCATAATTCCTGCGCGTTTCGCAAATAGGAAGTGACCAAGTTCATGGAAGAACACAAGGGATCCAAATATAAAAATAAATGCAATGGCTGTTTGCATAATACCCCACCTTTAATAGCGAATAGTTAACGTCATCTTACTCTCGTTCGTTATTTTACCATGTCTAATACTATTTTTCTTGTCTCACTGTCCACATGTAAAATTGTTTGCAAATCTGGCACTGAAATATTGTGATGTGCATGCATCACACGCTCAATTGTGTCATCAATTTCAAGGAATGTTATTTTCCCTTGTAAAAATGCCGCAACTGCCGCTTCATTCGCTGCATTCATCGCTGTTAAAATGGTACCACCTGTACGACCTGCCTCATAGGCAAGTCGCAATGCAGGGTAGCGATCAAAGTCCATGTCTTTAAAATGCAACTGACCTATCTGCGCTAAATTAAGTCGTTGACCATTATGTAGCGGCATACGATCTGGATAGCTTAATGCATATTGAATGGGTACACGCATATCCGGTGTACCCAACTGTGCAATAACACTAGTATCATGATACTCAACTAGGGAGTGAATAATACTTTCTCTATGCAAAAGTACATCAATTTTATCATAAGGCATATCAAACAACACATGTGCTTCTATGACTTCTAGCCCTTTATTCATCATTGTTGCTGAATCTATGGTAATTTTCGCGCCCATTGACCAATTCGGGTGATTTAGTGCATCAGCTACCGTTACATGTTTTAGTTCATCACGTGTTTTGTCACGGAAGCTACCTCCCGACGCTGTAATAATTAAGCGCTCAATATTTTTTCGATTCTCACCGTTCATTGATTGGAAAATAGCCGAATGCTCACTATCGACCGGTAAAATTGGTGCATTGTACTTCTTCGCCTCAGCCATCACTAAGTGCCCTGCTGTTACAAGCGTTTCCTTGTTAGCGATGGCAATCGTTTTACCCATACGAATTGCGGCAAGCGTCGATTCTAATCCAACACTACCAAGCACTGCATTGACTAGTACTGTTGAATCAGGGTGTGTAGCAACTTCCACAAGTCCTTTTTCACCAAATGTAAAGTGCACATGTGGATAGTCTTTTGCGAGCGTAAGTGCATCTTGTTCTAGTTGAACAGATACAAGCTCAGGTTGCAACGTTTCAATCATCTCACGTGTTTTCTCTATATTTTTTCCTGAAGAGAAAGCTACAAGATGAAATGCATCACGTTGGTCTTTTAAAATATCGTAGGTTTGCCAACCGATAGAGCCAGTGGCACCCAATAAACTAATTTTTTTCACGACAAAACGTCCCCTTTTTCTATCTAAGCAAATAAAGAAAAACTACAACCGGTTTTCGCCTACCACTTATAGAGGAGGTGAAATCTTTAGCATTAAGATCACGGTTTTCTAGTTACCGATAAGATATAAAAAATGTAGTAAAGGCACGACGAATAACAGACTATCAAAGCGGTCTAAAATGCCGCCATGCCCAGGTAAAATAGTTCCTGAATCTTTCACGTCAAAATGACGCTTTATTGCAGATTCCACTAGATCGCCCATTTGACCAATAATGGAAGCGAAAATTGTGATGAAAATCAACGACACATAACTATCTACGATTGGATAAATCGCTTGCATGCCAACAGCGAAGATGACGGCAATAACAATCCCGCCGACAAAGCCTTCTACTGTTTTCTTTGGTGATATTTCTGGCCAAAGCTTATTTTTGCCGAATTTTCTTCCGACAAAATAGGCGCCTGAGTCTGTCGTCCAAACAACAAGCAAACAATAAACAACATACTGTAGTCCAGAATTACGTGTCTCAATTAAATAATGGAAACCTAGACCAACATAAAATGCACCTAATAAGATAAAGCCTACTTCATCAAATGTAATTTTATTTTTCACAAGTACTACATAAATAAGCAATAACATCATCAATCCGTAAACAACCATTAAAACGGATGAATAACCCATCGCATGCACTACCTCGCTTGCCCAGTCCTTAGGTATAACAAGCATAATAAGTGTTAGTAGGCCCATAAAGCCTGGTACTGAAAAAATTGAAATACCTTTCATCTTTAGTATTTCATAAAATCCGACAACAGCCATTGCTAGCACAAGTAATGTAAATGGTACCTTCCCATAAATTACAAATGGAATGAATAGTGCTGCAGCAATTATTGCTGTGATGATTCGTTGTTTCAAGTTGTTTCTTCTCCCTTCAACCCACCGTAACGGCGATTACGTTTCTGATAGTTTTCCACCGCTTCGAGTAAGTTTTCCTCACTAAAATCTGGCCACAATGTATCTGTAAACCAAAATTCCGTATAGGCGAGTTGCCATAACATAAAGTTACTTAATCGTACTTCACCACTTGTACGAATTAATAAGTCTGGCTCTGGTAAATGGGCTGTCATTAAATGAGACGTCATACATTCCTCATTAATGTCTTGCATCGTTAATTGACCGTCCTGCACTTTTTGAAGCATCATTTTCATAGCGCTGACCATTTCTGAACGACTCCCATAATTCAAGGCAAAGTTTAAAATTAGTCCCGTATTATGCTTTGTCTCTTCCATCGCTTCAAACAGTGCTTTTTGCGTATGTGCTGGTAGTAGAGACGGATCACCAATCATTTCAACACGTACATTGCGTTCCATCATTTCCGGTAAAAAAGATCCTAAAAATTCTACAGGTAGACGCATGAGGAAATCGACCTCTGGTTTTGGTCGTTTCCAGTTCTCTGTAGAAAACGCATAGACCGTTAATACTTGAATACCAAGATCTGACGCAAATCTCGTTACTTTTCGTACCGTCTTCATACCTTCATGGTGCCCAGCAACACGTGGCATTGCACGCTTCTTTGCCCAACGTCCATTTCCGTCCATAATAATCGCTACATGGGCAGGAATTGGCTCGCTTTTAGAAAGGGCAACTCGTTCCTCCAATGATAGTGTATTAATATTTACTTGTTTACCTAATAGCCTCTTAAACATGCTAACTCCCCCACTACAACTAATCGGACGTATACTCACCTATCATAACAAACAAAAGTGCTTTTTGTCTTTTTTTTCCCTCTAAATTGACTATGTATGAACTAGCTGATTTTAGAACAAAAACACCTCATCAATTATATTTTGACTAAGATTTTGAATTGCACTTAGGCCGACTCCCTGTCAGACATTTCGCTAAAACCACTAAAAGCGGCGTTTTCACCAATATCGTACGTTACCCATCATCACGTGAATACGCGGACTTGAGGTTAACTTCCTATGTGTTTCTTACTTCAAAATCTACATCTATCCGAGGCTTAAACATTATTCAGTACGCATCCGTACGCCAACTGGCAAAAATTTAAAATTAATTCTCACCAAAAAGATGGTAAACTACGACTGAAATAAGTTAAAAAGAGAAAAGACGTCCTGTTATTTATAGGACGCCTTCATCTCATCAAAAAGTTCCATCAAAGAGTGTAAAGCGTCTGCTTACACCTCTAAAATTTCTTTTTCTTTTTCTTTCGTTACTTGATCTACTTTTACGATGTAATCATCCGTTAAATTTTGAATATCTTCACCGTAGCCACGTAGGTCATCTTCTGTGATTTCGCCAGCTTTTTCAAGTTTTTTCAAATCGTCATTCGCGTCACGACGTACGTTACGGACAGCAATTTTTGCATCCTCTGCTTCTTTCTTCACTTGCTTCACTAGGTCTTTACGGCGTTCTTCCGTTAAAGCAGGAATCATTAGACGAATGATTGTCCCATCATTTGTTGGTGTAATACCAATATCAGATTTCATAATCGCTTTTTCAATCTCACCTAAAACTGATTTATCGTAAGGTGTGATTACTAATAGGCGGGCTTCTGGCACAGATACACCTGCAAGTTGATTAATCGGTGTTGGCGCTCCATAGTAATCGACAGTAATACGATCTAGTAGTGATGCATTTGCACGCCCTGCACGAATTGATGCTAATTCACGCGAAAAAGCAGCGATTGTTTTGTTCATTTTATCTTTAGCTTGTTCTAAAACTTGTTTAGCCATTATATATTCCTCCTAACAACTGTTCCAATTTTCTCGCCTTGCACGGCACGTTTAATGTTACCTGGTTCCATTATTGAGAAGACAATTAACGGAATATCGTTATCCATACATAAAGTAGAAGCTGTTGAGTCCATGACTTGTAAACCTTGTTGAATAACGTCTAAGTATGTGAGTGTATCATATTTAACGGCAGTTGAGTCTACCTTTGGATCTGCTGAATAGACACCATCTACATTATTTTTTGCCATTAAAATCGCATCTGCGTCAATTTCCGCTGCTCGTAAAGCTGCAGTTGTATCTGTAGAGAAGAACGGGTTACCCGTACCGGCAGCAAAAATAACTACACGTTTTTTCTCTAAATGACGAACTGCTTTACGACGAATATAGGGCTCTGCTACTTGTGTCATCACGATAGAAGATTGCACACGTGTTTCAATGCCTAATTTTTCAAGTGCATCTTGTAATGCTAATGAGTTCATAACCGTCGCTAACATACCCATATAGTCAGCTGCTGCACGATCCATTCCCATTTCACTACCGATTTTTCCACGCCATATGTTACCGCCACCTACAACAACAGCAACTTCTACATCAAGATCTACTACTTCTTTTACTTCTTCTGCAACAGATTTGATAATTTTTGGTGATAAACCGAAGCCAGCTTCTCCCGCTAACGCTTCACCACTTAATTTAATGACTACTCGTTTATATTGTGGCACACTCATTGTAAACCTCCGTCAGACATTTATTTAAAACATTTCTATTCCTTTTCCATTATAGTATAACTAACAATAATTACTAGTTATGAATAAGAAGAATAGAAAATTCTATAGTTTTCTTGCTCTTTTCGGAAAAATAGGGAACACGTTATGTTGTGTTCCCCATTTTTTTGTCTAGAAAAATCTAGATATTATTTGGTTAGGATCAAATGTAAGCCGGTCCATCAATGAACTCGTTTTACAAAAAATTAGTTACCATTAACTTGGTTCATTACTTCCTCAGCAAAGTTATCTTCACGTTTCTCGATACCTTCACCTACAGCGTAACGTACGAAGCCTGTTACATTACCACCAGTTGAAGCAACGAAGTCACGTACTTTTTGGTCAGAGTTTTTAACGAATGATTGGTCAAGTAAGCAAACGTCTTCGAAGTATTTACCAAGACGACCTTCAACCATTTTCGCTACGATGTTTTCTGGTTTACCTTCGTTAAGAGCTTGTTCAGTTAACACTTTACGCTCACGTTCAACTTCTTCTGCAGAAACTTCTTCACGAGAAACGTAAGTTGGGTTAATAGCTGCAATATGCATAGCAACGTCTTTAGCAGCCGAAGCATCAGTAGAACCTTCTAAAGCTACTAATACACCAATACGGCCGCCCATGTGTAGGTAAGAACCAAATGCATCTGCATCTGTTTTAGTTTTAATTTCGTAACGACGAAGTGTAATTTTTTCTCCGATTGTTGCAACAGCAGTTGAAATTTGGTCAGCGATTTTTACGCCTTCAGCATTTGCAAGTTCTAATGCAGCTTCAACTGATGCTGGTTTAGCAGCAAGTAATTGCTCAGCTAAAGAAGAAACTAGTACTTGGAACTTATCGTTTTTCGCAACGAAGTCTGTTTCAGCGTTTACTTCAAGAATAATTGCTTCGTTACCTTGTTCTAAAATATAAGTTGTGCCTTCTGCAGCGATACGATCAGCTTTTTTAGCAGCTGAAGAAAGACCTTTTTCACGCAGGAAATCGATTGCAGCATCTAAGTCGCCTTCAGTTTGTACTAACGCTTTTTTACAGTCCATCATACCAGCGCCAGTTTTTTCACGTAATTCTTTTACTAATTGTGCAGTAATGTTTGCCATTTAGTGTTTCCTCCTCGAATTGGTAGAGATTATAGTGATAAGGTTCTAAAAAAGGTGATAAGGGGGTCTGAGCCACTTATCACCTTTTTGTAAACGTGAATTACTCAGCAGCAGCTTCTACAGCTGGAGCTTCTTCTTCACCTTGTTTTGACTCGATTAAAGCGTCAGCCATTTTAGCAGTTAAAAGTTTAACAGCGCGAATAGCATCATCATTAGCAGGGATTACGTAGTCGATTTCATCTGGATCACAGTTTGTATCAACAATACCTACTAGTGGAATGTTTAGTTTACGAGCTTCAGCAACAGCGATACGCTCTTTACGTGGGTCAACCACGAACATAACATCCGGAAGATTGTGCATATCACGGATACCGCCTAAGAATTTTACTAGACGTTCGTGTTCTTTTTTAAGTTGGATTACTTCTTTTTTAGGAAGAACTTCGAAAGTTCCTTCTTCTTCCATTTTTTCGATAGCTTTCATACGTGCAACACGTTTTTGAATTGTACCGAAGTTAGTAAGAGTACCACCTAACCAACGTTGGTTGATGTAGTAGTTGCCTGAACGTTCAGCTTCGTCTTTGATCGCTTCTTGTGCTTGTTTTTTCGTACCAACGAAAAGAACTTTACCACCGTCTTGACCAACTTGACGCATGAAGTCATAAGCTTCCTCTAATTTTTTAACCGTTTTTTGTAAGTCGATGATGTAGATCCCGTTACGTTCAACGAAGATATATTTCTTCATTTTTGGGTTCCAACGACGAGTTTGGTGACCGAAATGTACACCAGCTTCAAGTAATTGTTTCATAGAAATTACTGACATGTGAATTTCCTCCTAGAATGTTTGGTTTTTTTCCTCCGCATTTATCACCTGCAACAAGCTACCCTAATCTTAGAGCACCACTTACTACATCAAAATGCGTGTGTAATAATAACACCATTTGCTACTATATCACAGTTTATTTGCATTAGCAACTATTCTAGCTATGAAATTTCAATAAAAGCTCGATTTCTGTCTTACCTTTTTGAAGCTGTTTAGCTATTTCCTCAGCTGTTTTTCCTTGTTTCGCTAGTTGCACGACTTGCTGTTCCAAGGTTACTGGCTGTGGCTCTTCTTTTAGCGTAACATCCTTTGCTTGAGAAACAGTTTGTACGGTCACTCCCGCCTGCTTTTGACGAGAATAAGCATTGGCTACGATATTTTTAGAAACAAAAACACGCGGTTCACTATCGATACTAGTAGGCGGTAATAGAGCTTCATCAACCTCCGTCTGACCAGGTTTGTGATCTTGCTCTTTTGGCTGAACAATTTCCTCATCTTGTTGTACCGTATGTGTTTTCACTTCAGGTTTAGGTACGACCTGCAACGCTTGAATCAAGCGATTATTTTCATCCTTCATGTCTACTAAATAGAGACTAATGGTATCATCCATTTCTCGCATTAAACGTTCTTGTTTATGTTCTAAGTCCTTGAATTTTGCAAGTTTCGTATTCAGTATAATTATGTAGAAAAACGAAAGTAGCTGTAAAACAAATAGAACAGCTATTAGTATGGTTGTCATAGTAAACTCCTATCCACTAAAGTCTACGAAGTTCCCTTTAAACGGGTGCTGTGCCTGTTTTTCTGGATTTTCGTTACTATTCTTTTTCTTTTTACGAGTACCTTTAATATACTCTCCTCCCGCTTCTTCCTCTTCACTAATCTCTACCATACCCTCTGAAGTATTGACCACTTTCTGCTTACGCTCTAATTCTTTTTTTAGCGCCTCATTTGCATGTGCTTGCTGAGCCAAGGTTTGTTGTTGTGCCTGATCTGCCATTTTACCCGCTTCAAATGTTTTCGGAATAGCTATTTGTAACTCGACACCTTTTAAACTCATATGACTCCCTCCTTCAAAGTTATGTGTTTATTCGTTTTACTTACACATTTAACATCTCATTCGACAGCAGTTTTCGTAGCTTTAACAATGCCTTCGAATGTATCTGTGAAATACGAGATGTTGACAATTCCAACATTTCACCAATCTCTGTCAATGTCAATTCCTCAGTATAAAATAAACTAAGCACAAGCTGTTCTTTGTCATTTAGCTTTTGTATATTTAAGGCTAAGTCGCCAAGCAATTCTGATTTAATAACAACCTGCTCTGGGGTCTTCGTTGTATCATCACGGATGATAAACGCTTTTCCTTCTGCTTCTTCCTGATCTTGTTGTTCATTAATAGATAATACATTTGAAAAGAAATGCTCTTGGACGGTTTGGTACACTTCCTCTACCGGTAATTCCATCTGTTCTGCAAGCTCCTCGGGTGTTACATGACGCATATACTTTTGTTCTAACTGTTCGATCTGAGCATCCAATTTTTTTGCCTTTTCTCGTGCAGAACGAGGCAACCAATCTTCCTTACGTAAGCCATCAATAATCGCCCCTCTTACTCTAAAAGAAGCATATGTATCAAATTTCAAGTCTCGATTAATATCAAATTTATTTAAAGCATCAAAAAGACCTAACATGCCTAAGCTCGTTAAATCATCTCGAGAAACGCTCTTCGGTAAACCTGCACCAATTCGCTGTACATGGTAAGACACAAGAGATATATATTTTTTTATAAGTAAATCACCCGCATCAGGATCACGCTCATTAATCCAGCGAGTCCACAGCTTTTTTTCTTCGTTCAGATTTGGTTGTGTCATGAAATCCACCTCTCTTTTAAGAAAAGCGCATTCGAGCCCTTTCACATGTGAAAGCTACCTCCGAGCTCGAAGCGAAAGTATATGTTCTACCCAATTTTGCACGAGCAATTGAAGCGACCCCAAGCGTGCAACGTGAATGCGTAGACATTGCTAAACCGATTGCCGTTCTTTCCTATATTATAGCAAGATTCGCTATAATTTCATATGTTTCTCTAACACTATTATATGATTCTTCCTATTCCCTCTTTTGACAAAAGAAAAACTGCAAACAATTGTTAGTTAGTATCTAACATTGGTTACAGTTCGAAGTTGCCTGGTTTTTTATGCATTTACTTGTTTTTCATCTTCACGACTCATCATCGTACGTACAACCTGTGCAATGTCTTCTGAGTTTTCATCTTGAAACTCCACAGTTGAGTTCGTATTCTGCGCTTGCTGATTTTCGTCATCGTCTTCATCTAACTCAGTCTTTTCAAACTCATCGTCTGTTAGCTCTTGGGTTGCACCTGGTGTATATAAAATATAGGTGATTAGCAATCGTACAAGGTACATAACGAAAAAGACAATTAGCGCAGCTACAAATGAGCCGATGATAATACGTAATGGCGTTAAAGGCTTTTGAAATGTCATAAAGAAATAAATAGAAAAGGCAATTAATGCTCCCCATAGGTTGTAAAAAATAGAACCAAACATTATATTTCGCTCACTCCTTGGTTAACCGTTCGGATATGTAATGTCGACGTCGCAGGATTAAATTCAATTGTTCTACCGCTATTACCACCAGTATCTTCAGCAATTAAAGGAATTCCTTGACGCTTCAATTCACTCTTTACAGCCTCTACATTACGTGGACCGATGCGCATTGAATCCTTGTCCGAAGAGAATTGAAACATCTGCGCACCACCCGCGATTTTCGCCTTTAGCTTGAACTTTTGAACACCTTCTAGTTTCAATAAATCAATCATGCCCAAAATGCCTGTATCAGCAAATTTCGCCACATTAATCGACTCTGATCTAGCAAGGCTTGAATCTGGTAGCATCACATGTATTAAACCAGCAATTTTTTTTGACTCATCGTATAAAATAACACCCACACAAGAACCAAGACCTGACGTTCTTATCGTATTTGGTAGTTTTGCTACATCCATTTGTGCAATTCCAACTTTTATTACTTGTCCACTACTATTTAACATTGTCTATGATACTCCTAATGCCTTAAAAATAGCATCAAATGAATCAGGATCTGGTAGTAAGAAGAAATGTCCTCTTACCGTTTCATGATCCTCAACCCCGTCTTCATAAATGGATGTATTTATTACGATAACATTATCACTGACATGTGATAATTCAATTAAGCCAATACTGATGATAGCACCAAACATGTCGACACTAAGCCCTGGAACAGTTGGATATATTTTTAAATTTGTAAAATCTGACAATGCTGATAAATATGAACCCGATAAAATATTACCCATTTCCTGCATGGCTGATAACCCTAATTCTGAAACAGGAGGTTTTTTAAAGTCGAACGATTCATCATATATTAGCCGTCGGATAAAACGGTTAGCCTGCTCAATAGGAAGGATAAAGAACATACTTCCTTCAGCATCACCCTCGATGCGTAAAAAGATCCCAACAACGACATTTTCAGACCCTCCAGCGAGTTCCATCATGTCATTAAACGATACCATTTCAACTTTCGGTACACGCATGTCGATTTTTTTACCAAGTAAATTGGAAAGTGCTGTCGCAGCATGCGCAGCACCAATATTTCCAATTTCCTTTAATACATCTAAATGTAGTGATGTAATCTTTTGATTAAATGTCATCATCGATCCCTACTTTAGTGGATTTAATACTTTCTCTAAATGCAATAAAATTAATAATCGCTTGTCTATTTTTGCCACACCTGAAATAAACTCTTCTTCAAGTGAGCCAACTACTTCTGGCTGTGGTTCAATTGCACTTGCTGGAATATCTAAAACATCATTCGCCGAGTCTACTACAAACCCTACTTCCATATCCTCTAATGAAATAATGATAATTCGAGTTGTTTCTTCATGTTCAGAGATTGGTAATTCAAAACGTTCACGTAAATCCACAATTGGTGTTACAACACCACGTAGGTTAATAACACCTTTCACATAATTTGCCGTTTTAGGCACGCGCGTAATATGCATTAACTTCTCTATTCCTTGAACGTGTGATACAGGAATTGCATATTCCTTATCTGCCAATTGGAAGACGATCACTTTAATACTTTCTTGTTCAACTGCGTTTGTCATCGTTAACACCTCTCTTATTCATTCACCTTATTTAATAAGTGCGTTGCAATCCACAATTAAGGCCACTTTACCATTACCTAAAATTGTTGCACCAGAAATTGCAAAGATATTTGTTAAGTAATTTCCTAATGATTTCAGTACAATTTCTTGTTGGCCAATGAATGAATCTACAACTAAACCAGCAAGTTTCTCACCTTTACGAACAATGACTACTGAATGGAATTCATCATCTTGTAGCTCTTTACGAGGTACCTCAAAGATTTCCTCTAAAAATACAAGTGGTACAACTTTGCCGCGGAAGTCGATTACTTTTTGGTTATGCGCATTCATAATATCTGATGAACGGATAATAGATGTTTCAATAATCGATGATAACGGAATTGCATAAATCTCTTTTTCGATTTCCACTAGCATTACTGAGATAATGGATAATGTTAGAGGTAATTGAATAGAGAAAATAGAGCCCACATCCTGTGTAGATTCAATCGAAATATTTCCGCCTAATGATTCAATGGTAGTTTTAACAACATCTAAACCAACACCACGACCTGATACATCAGAAATGACATCGGCTGTCGAGAAGCCCGAAGCTAAAATTAGTTCATTGATTTGTTTATCAGACATTGAGAAGGATTGTTCTTGTGTGACAATCCCTTTTGAAATCGCTTTTGCTAGTACTTTATCGCGATTAATGCCTGCTCCATCATCCTCTATCTCGATGAAGACGTAGTTACCACTATGATAAGCACGTAATACAACTGTTCCTTCCTCTGGCTTGCCCTTAGCACGACGCGCTGTTGGATTTTCAATGCCATGATCGACTGAGTTACGGATTAAGTGAACGAGTGGATCCCCGATTTCATCGATTACTGTACGATCCAGTTCAGTTTCAGCACCAATAATTTCAAGATTAATTTTTTTGTTTAAGTCACGCGATAGCTGACGAATCATTTTTGGGAAACGATTGAATACTGTTTCAACAGGAACCATTCGCATCGTCAAAATAATAGTTTGTAAATCACCCATTACACGGCTCATACGCTCAACCGTTTCATTTAGCTCACCATGATTTACTTCAGTCGCAATTGATTGTAGTCGTCCACGATCAATGACAAGTTCCTCAAATAAGTTCATTAATATATCTAGACGTTCGATATTAACACGAATTGTTTTATTGCCAACAGGGGCATGACTTTTTTCAGCTTTAACAGGAGTAGTTGTTTTTGCAGGTACAGGTACAGGTGTAGGTGTCGGCGTTGGTGTTGCTACCTCTTCTAACGTTGCTGTCGCTGCTACTTCTTTGTGAGCTTCATACTCTTTTTCACTGAATTTATCTTGATTGATAGCTGTGACGATTACTTCTTCAACCTCAGAAACCTTCATTAACTTTTTCTGCATATCTTCAGCAGGTTCTTTTGTTACGAAGGCCACATAAAATTGTTGATCAAACTGTTCGTCTTCAAGCTTCTCTACTGTTGGCGAAGATTTAATGACATCTCCGTCTTTTTCTAAAATCTCAAACACCATAAACACTCGTGCTGCCTTTAATAGACAATCTTCACGAAGGCGGATCGAAATTTCAAAAGCATTAAATCCTTGTTCAGCAGATTGACTAATAACCGTTTGTTCAAAACCATCATATTCTAATACGCTTGCTACAGCTGGCGTCTCAACTGTTGTTGCAACAACTTCTGGAGTCGCTTCCTCTCCTGATTCGATGCGCTTTAATTGTGCTACGGTAGAAGAAACATCTCGTTTTCCATCTCCACCGTTTGCAATATCCATCACCATTTCCTCTAAATGGTCTACAGATTCAAAAACAACATCTAGAATTTCTGGTGATACATGAATTTTTTCATTTCGAATGGCATCTAAGACATTTTCCATTTTGTGCGTTAAATCTGCTAAATCTTCGAAGCCCATTGTCGCTGACATACCTTTTAATGTATGGGCAGAGCGGAAAATTTCACCAACGATGGCCAAATCATCTGGTTTTTTTTCTAATTCTAATAAATGTTCACTACAAGCTTGTAAATGCTCTTTACTTTCTTCGATAAACATCTCTAAATATTGATTGACTTCCATAAGAGGACACCCCTTTTAAGGCAAATATTTCATAATTATTTGTGCAATATCATCCACATCAGCAACTTCATCGACAAGCTGCGTTTCCACCGCAGCTTTCGGCATACCATACACTATGCAAGTATCAGCTGACTCTGAGATAGCAATCACATTCCCAGTACTTTTTAATGCTTTTAATCCTTTAGAGCCATCATGGCCCATACCCGTCATAATGACTGCTACTTTATCAAAATCTTTAATTTGACTCACATCTTCGAACATCACATCTACAGATGGACGGTGTCCGGATCGTGGTGGTTCATCATTATCAAGGACGACACCAAAAGAGGTACCTACTTTTCTTAATTTTAGATGATACCCACCAGGTGCGATATACGCCACTCCATTTTGTAAAATATCGCCTTGCTCTGCTTCCTTTACAGTAATCTCACTTAATTGATCAAGGCGGGAAGCCAGTGATTTTGTAAAACCAGCCGGCATATGTTGGACAATTAAAATAGGTGCTTGTATCGTTTTAGGAATTTTTGTAATCACTTCCTGTAGAGCGCGTGGTCCACCTGTAGATGTACCAATAAGCACAATTTTCTTACTTGTTCTACTCCACTCTATTTGTGGCTTTTTTACTTCGGGTACTACTGAAGATACATTGACTGAATGAGCCACTTTTCGGTCATTTACTAATTCTTTTTTTATGATACTCGCTGTTAACGTTAATCCTTGTTGTTTTTTGCTACCAGAAGGCTTCTTCAGCTTGGAAATAGGTACCAATGATGCTTGTTCAACCTTGTGGACAAGTTCCGTTTGGATTTTATGTAAATCGAGAGAAATTGTTCCGCTAGGCTTTGCGACAAAATCAACTGCTCCGTATTCAATGGCCGTTAATGCATTTTCTGCCCCTCGTTGGGTTGTACTTGAAAGCATGACCACAGGTACAGGACAAATGGCCATAATTTCATTTAAAGCCTCAAGTCCATTCATTTCAGGCATTTCAATGTCCATTGTCACGACAGTTGGTTTTAATGTTTGAATCTTTTTAATCGCATCTTTACCATTTCGTGCTGTTCCAACTACTTCAACCTTCGAATTTCCAACAAAAAAGTCACTAATTAGCTTTCGCATAAAAGCAGAATCATCTACGACTAATAACTTGCTTTTATGTAAAAAGTCCAATTAATCACGCCCTTTCGTAAAAATACTTCTAAGTTTAGATAAGAATTTACTCCCTGACTGTTCATGCCCATGCACTTCCTCCACACGGTGTTCCATAAAACGAGCCGCTATCAGTTGAAGTGTCTTTGAAATGGTGGCATCCGGGTACGCAATTGAAAATGGCACTTGCTCGCGTACAGCTTTACGCACAACAGTATCCTCAGGTAATGAGCCTAACACAGTGACCTCTTTGTCCAAAAAACGTTTCATGGTAAGTTTTAAACGTTCATTTGTTTCCATTCCCTCTTCTTTAGAAAAAGCACGATTACAAAGAATATACATTTGCTTATCCGCATCTCTTCCATGAATATATTTCATCATCGAATAGGCATCGGTAATAGAGGTTGGTTCGGCTGTTGAGATAACAATAATTTCATCTATTGATGTTAGTAAATCGAGTGACCAGTTTGTTGCACCTGCGCCCATATCAAATAAAATATAGTCGAAGTTTTTTTGTAGTTGTTCAAAAGCATGAATCAATTGTTCAAACATTACATCTGACCATTCCAGTACACCTGACATACCTGATCCCCCGGAAATATACCGTAAACCGTAAGGACCTTCGAACATTACCTCATCTAGTACCTTATTTCCTTCTAAGTAATCTTTTAAACTATAAGAAACATTTTTTCCAATTAGTATATTGATATTGCCCATGCCAATATCCATATCTACGATTACAACTCTTTTTCCTTTACTAGCTAATGTAGTTGCAAAATTCATGGAAAAGTTACTTTTACCAACTCCACCTTTTCCGCTTACAACAGCGATAGCTCTACCTAATTCGCCTTGCTGTCTTAGCATTTTCAAGCGCAATGTTTCTGCTTGGTCTCTCATTTTTCTTCACCTTGGAAAAACAAATTAAGAACTTCTTCTAATTCTGCTTCTTCAATATCTTCTGGTACTTCTTGACCATTCGTATAGTAAGCAAGTCCTTTATTATATTTAATCATTAAATTAATCATTGTGCCAATAGAATTTGTTTCATCAATCTTTGTAAAGATTATCTTTTCAATTGGTAACTGCTTAAACTGGTCAATAATATTTGTCATATCTTTTTCTTTTGCTGTCATAGCAAGCACTAAAAAGGATTCAGCTTGATCGTCAAACTTAATAAGGCGCTGTAAATCATCTACATACTTTACTTCTTTATAATTCCGACCAGCTGTATCGATAAAAACTAAATCCAGATGGGACAATCGTTGGATAGCCTGTTCAAAATCCGTTGCATTATAGGCAATTTCAACAGGCGCCTGTAAAAGACCCGCATACGTTTTTAACTGCTCAATTGCAGCTATTCTGTAAGTATCCGTTGTAATAAAGCCTATTTTTTTCTTTTTTTCTAAAACTGCCCTTGCTGCCATTTTAGCAATGGTTGTTGTCTTTCCTACTCCTGTTGGGCCTAAGACATTAATATACTTTCTGTCATACGATAATCCGCCTATTGGAAGGCCTTCAAGTTTTTTGCGCAATAAATTTTTCGTGATCAGCTTGCATTGTGAGAAATTGATTTCGGATGTTTCTTTGAAATGCATAAAAAGCTCATCACCGATCGTTGAGATGAGCTCCTCATTTAACTCTTGCTGTCTTAAGTATTCAATGAAGGGTAAGAGTTCATCGGGATATTGAGCTTGGGTCGTCTTCTGATGCATCGATTGCATTAACGATTTTAAATCTGCAATTTCCTTTCTCAATTCTTCTGGAATGCCTGTATCCTCTTGCAAGGTCGTTTCATGCTTTGGCTGTGCTAAGTGAACCTTTGCTTGCACAGCATTTGTAATGTCATGTAAATTTGCGTTTTCTTTACTAGATGGAACGACAGGTGTGACAGCAGTTTTTGGAGCCACATTGCTTGGCTCCATTGCGTCAATACCTGCTAAAACTTCAAAACTCTTCTTTTTTACTAGTCCAAAAAACTTCTTTGTCACCACTACTTTTGAATTCAAAATGACGGCGTCTTCGCCTAAATCAGCACGTACAAGTTTCATCGCTTCTGGTATGGAAGATGCGTAATATTTTTTCATTTTCACTGAACATTCACCACTCCAACACTTTGAATTTCAACCGTAGCATCAAGTTCGTTATAAGATAGAACTGGAATCTGCGGGAAATAACGTTCCGTCAGCTGTCGTAAATACAAACGCACTGCTGGCGAACATAATATAATAGCTGATTGTTCCATAAAGGAGACACGTTCTACCTCAGCTGCTATGGACTCTAACACAATCTGAGAATCTTGTGGATCCATCGCTAAATAATTCCCATGATCCGTTTGCTGAATACTATCAGCAATCATTTTTTCTACTTTTCCTGAAACCGTAATGACTTTCAATGACGAGCTGTCCCCTACATATTGCGATGTAATTTGGCGCGCTAATGACTGACGTACGTACTCAGTTAATATATCGGTATCACTCGTTAATTTTGCATAGTCTGCTAGTGTTTCGAAAATAATTGGCAAGTTACGCACAGATACATTTTCTCGTAGTAGTTTGCCCAGTACCTTTTGGATTTCTCCTGTCGATAGCGGAGCAGGTGTTAATTCTTCGACTAAAATTGGATGTGTTTCGCGTAAATGATCGATTAATTGCTTCGTTTCTTGGCGTCCTAATAATTCATGTGCATTTGCGCGAATCATTTCTGTTAAGTGTGTTGACACAACGCTCGGTGGATCCACAACGGTATAACCAAACATTTCTGCATCCTCTTTTACTTGCTCTGTAATCCATTTTGCTGGTAGACCAAATGACGGCTCAACTGTATCGATACCTTCAATTGAATCATCGTCTCCTGGACTCATGGCTAAATAGTGATCAAGTAACAGTTCGCCTCTGGCCATTTCATTTCCTTTAATTTTAATGCGGTATTCATTTGGCTGTAACTGAATATTATCGCGAATACGAACAACTGGAATGACAATGCCTAGTTCTAACGCTAGCTGACGGCGAATCATAATGACACGGTCTAATAAGTCTCCACCTTGAGCAGCATCCACTAAAGGAATTAAGCCATATCCAAATTCAAATTCAATTGGGTCCACATTTAATAAATTCACAACATTTTCAGGGCTCTTCATGCCGTCTGTTGCCACTTCTTCCTCAATTTCAAGTAATTCTTCTTCATCCTCAGGCTTCTTACGTTCCATCATGTACGCACCCGCAATTAACGCAATACCAATAGGTAGCGTAATCCAGTCAGGAATTGGTGTGAATAAGCCAAGTAGGATAATTGTACCTCCGGCAACATAGAGTAGCTTTGCTTGAGCAAATAGCTGGCCCATAATATCTTCGCCCAAACTACCTTTTGAAGATGCACGTGTTACAACAATCCCTGTTGCTGTTGAGATGAGTAATGCTGGGATTTGTGAAACGATTCCATCTCCTACTGTCAGCTTGGAGAAATGAGTTGCAGCTTCCGCAAACGGTAAGCCCATTTGCACCACTCCAATGACAAT
The DNA here is from genome assembly GCF_049058285.1 of Lysinibacillus sp. UGB7. NCBI lineage: Bacteria > Bacillati > Bacillota > Bacilli > Caryophanales > Bacillaceae > Lysinibacillus > Lysinibacillus sp. UGB7. Next base: position 206,924 of record NZ_JBMGUV010000003.1, on the reverse strand, counting down.
ACCAAATAATAAGTTGATAATAACCATGACCATAGAGGCAATGGCATCCCCTTTTACGAATTTCGTGGCACCATCCATTGCCCCATAGAAATCCGCTTCACCAGCTACTTTATCGCGACGTTCACGTGCCTCACGCTCTGAAATAACCCCTGCGTTTAAGTCTGCGTCAATACTCATTTGTTTACCTGGCATCGCATCGAGTGTGAAACGTGCTGCTACCTCTGCTACACGTTCTGCCCCTTTTGTAATAACGATAAACTGAATTAGCACAAGAATTAAGAATACAACAAGACCAACAAGAACATTCCCGCCGACTACGAAATCCCCGAAGGTTTCAACTACTGAACCAGCATCCCCGTTTGCTAAAATAGCACGCGTTGTGGATACACTTAATCCAAGTCGGAACAAGGTTAACAGTAAAATAACTGATGGGAAGATAGAAAAGTCTAACGCTTCCTTCATACTCATTGCTGTTAAAAGCACTATTAATCCTAAAGTAATATTAATGACGATTAAGAAACTTAACATCCATGGAGGAAGAGGGATGATGAGCATCGCTACGATTAAAATAACCGCACCTAAAACCCCTATATCGCGAACCTTCATTTGTGTCCCTCCTACATAAAAGCTTTAAATTTTTCGCTTAATACGATAAACATAAGCGAGTACTTCTGCTACTGCTTTGAAAAATTCATCTGGTACTTGATCGCCAATTTCTACCTGATCATACATCGCACGCGCTAATGGTCTATTTTCAACCATTACGACATCATGTTCTTTCGCAATCAGTTTAATTTTTTGAGCAACAAAGTCTGTACCCTTTGCGACTACTCGCGGGGCATCCATACTTTCTTCATCATATTTAAGAGCAATCGCATAGTGAGTTGGGTTTGTAATGACCACATCTGCGCTTGGTACCTCTGACATCATCCGACGCATCGCCATTTCGCGCTGACGTTGTTTGATTTTCGATTTAATAAGCGGGTCACCCTCACTATTTTTATATTCATCTTTAATGTCTTGTTTGGACATTTTAAGATTTTTTTCATAATCATGTTTTTGATACATCCAGTCCAATAAGGATACACAAAGTAAGACAAGCGAAGCTGCAATTCCCATAATACCGGTAAGTTTCCCAACTGTAATAAGGGTCATCCACGGGCTTTTAAAGGATAAGGCTAAAACTTCAGGTAGATTTGTCCAAATAATAATTGTTGTAACCCCACCGATAAAGGAGATTTTTAATACTGATTTTAAAAGTTCAACAATCGCTTTAACAGAAAATATTTTTTTCAACCCTTTGATTGGGTCCATTTTTTTTAAATCGAATTTCATCGGCTCTAATGTGAATAAGAAGCCGAATTGTAAAAAGTTACCCGCCAATGCACCGACAAATGCAATAGCCATTATTGGTACGATAATAAAAGCCATTTCCGTTAATGTTTCTGTGAATAAGCGCATGACACTGTCAATGGTTAGTGTTTCTACACGTATGTTATGAATGAATGTTTGTCTAAAGAAAGCTAAAATATCGTCTCTTAGTGAGCCTGCAAAAAAGAAGAGAAAGATAAATACCATGAGCATAACAATAGCACTTGATATATCCTGACTCTTGACGACTTGACCTTTTTTACGTGCATCTTGCCGTTTTTTAGGGGTCGCCTTTTCTGTTTTCTCACCTGCAAAAAACTGTAAGTCTAAATCCAGTAGTAGCAACATTTTATCCACCACCTAAAATTGCCATTAAATCACGCATAGCGTAGATCATAATTGTAATAAGCTTTTGAATGACTTGTATCATAACGCCCATCATTGTAAATAGCACTAAAAAGCTGACACTGATTTTAATTGGGAAACCTACAACGAAAATGTTCAATTGTGGGACAGTTTTTGCTGTTATCCCTAGCGCCAAATCGACTAAAAACAATGTTGCTATAACCGGCGCAGCCATTTGGAAAGCAATAGCAAAGACGGCGGTAAATGTTGTCATGATAAACTGGATATAATCTTCATTTGCAAAATTAGGGAATCCTTGATCCATCGGTAAGAATTGATAACTATAGTAAATTCCATCTAGAATCATATGATGTCCATCAATCGCTATTAGTAATAGTAAAGCTAGCGTATTGAAAAATTGACCAATTAATGGACTCTGTGCTCCTGTCTGCGGATCAATAATATTAGCAATGGCAAACCCCATTTGGAAATCGATAAAGCTTCCGGCGATTTGAATTGCCGACATGACGATGTAGCCTATTAGACCAAGTAATAGCCCAATTAGTGCTTCCTTCATCACTAAAAGTATGTAATCACCATTAAAAAGAAATGGCTCTACGTCGATTGTATAATACATCATCCAAGCTAAAACGAATGCGAGAGTTATTCGCACCTGCTGTGGAATTGTTCTGTACGAAAAAAAAGGTACAGTGACAAAAAAAGCTGTTACACGTACAAGTACTAATAAGAAAACCGTTATTTGAGGGATTAATTCATTCATATACTCACCCTATGTAACGCGTTAAATTCTCAAAAATATCTCTCGCATAGCTTGTTACTTGTGATAACATCCATGGCCCAAAGAATACAATAGCCACTAATACAGCGACGATTTTTGGAACGAATGCTAATGTTTGCTCTTGAATCGAAGTTGTTGCTTGAAAAATACTCACCGCTAAACCAGAGATTAAAGCAACTAATAATAGCGGTCCGCATGTTAGAAGGATAATCATAATGGCACGCTCTGCAATTGAAATGACCATTTCACCTGTCATACTGTATCATCCCCTAAAAACTTTGTAGTAAGGATTTCATTACGAGATACCAGCCATCGACAAGTACAAATAATAAAATCTTAAACGGCAATGAAATCATAACCGGTGGTAACATCATCATCCCCATCGACATTAACGTACTTGCCACAATCATATCGATAACAAGGAATGGAATAAAAATCATAAAACCAATTTGAAATGCTGTTTTTATTTCGCTCAGGGCGAAGGCAGGAACGAGCATTGTTAATGGAATTTCTTCCACAGATGCTGGTTTTTCTGCTTGATTGTACTTTAAAAATAAATCTAGATCCTTTTGCCTTGTATGCTTACTCATAAATTCCTTAAAAGGTACACTTGCACGATCATATGCTTCCTCTAACCCTATTTCCTCATCAAATAATGGCTGTAATGCTTCCTTATTAACTTCTTGGAATGTTGGAGCCATGATGAAGAATGTTAAAAACAATGCAAGACCGACAATGACCTGGTTAGGAGGCATTTGCTGGGTCGCTAATGCTGTACGTACAAACGACAACACAATTACGATTCTCGCAAACGATGTCATCAATATTAAAATACTTGGGGCAAGTGATAATACTGTTAATAATAATAGTAGTTTAACAGAGGTGGAAACATTGGTCGGATCACTACCAGAAAGGATGTCGACTACATCATTCATTTATCATCATTCTCCTTTTGTTTCCATTTCTCCAGTTCTTCACTACGCTCCTGTTTGATTTCAGATATCTTTTTTTCAAATAGTTCACCAAACGTATCCTGATTTTGCTGTGTTGTTGAACCTTGCGTATTTTTTTTCTTAAACTTAGAAAATAATTCAGTGATATAAGGTGATGTTGCTGCATATTCTTGTCGTTCATTATAGAGTGCTAGTAGTGCCTCAACTTCCTGAGGGTCTGTAATTTCACGTAACAGTTGTACATCCTCACCAACACCAACTAAATATAGTGATTTTCCAACTTGTAGAAGTTGCACAGATTTTTGTGCACCTAACGATAAACCGCCTAAGTTTTGTACCATTTGATTCCGTTGAAAGGTTAGATTTCTTTTATTTAAGAACTTCATTAACCCATAAAATAAAGCTACAACAAAAATAAGCGCCAAAACCATTTTTATGTATTCCCATGCAGACACGTCCCCAGCTGCTGAGACAACTGTATCTTCTTTAGCAGCTGGGTCTGAGTCATCTTTACATTCTTCTGGATTTTTCATGCAATACTCAATACTGTTCGTATCGGTGTTAGCATAAACAGAAGTTGATGTTGGGTACAAAAACAGGAAGGGTACAAGAAATGCAAAAATCATCGTTATACGAAATGATTTTAACATTTGCATGCAATCATCCTAGTGCTTTTTGAATCGCTTCAATTACACGATCCGCTTGGAAAGGCTTAACGATAAAGTCTTTCGCACCAGCTTGAATTGCATCGATTACCATTGCTTGTTGTCCCATTGCAGAACACATGATTACAGTAGCACTTGGATCTGTCCCCTTAATGGCTTTAAGAGCTGCAATACCATCCATTTCAGGCATCGTAATGTCCATTGTTACTAAATCCGGTTTTAACTCGTTGTATTTTTCAACAGCCTGTAAACCATCAGCAGCTTCCCCTACAACTTCAAATCCATTTTTCGATAAAATATCCTTGATCATCATGCGCATGAATGCAGCATCGTCTACAATCAAAATTCTTTTAGACATGGTTAACTCCTCCAATTGAAACTATCTTAAATTATTTAAACGCTCTGCTTGACTTAAAACATCTGTAATGCGAACACCGAAGTTTTCATCAATAACAACTACTTCGCCCTTAGCGATTAAACGGCTATTTACTAGTATATCGACTGGTTCCCCAGCTAATTTATCTAGTTCAATAATCGATCCACTTGCAAGTTCTAAAATCTCTTTAACAGAACGTTTCGTACGTCCTAACTCTACAGTAACTTGCAATGGAATATCAAGTAGCATATTTAAATTTCTAGCTTCAGATTGCGAGATTACATTTGGATCAAAGCTAGCAAACTGTGCTTGTTGAACATTGACAGGTTGTGCAGGTCTTGCAGACATTTGAATCGGTTGTTCTTGCTGCATTGGTTGTTGTACAGGTTGTTGATACATTGGTTGCTGCACAGGCGCTTCAGGTTGTTGATATACCGGCTGTTGCTGTAGCGGCGCTTGTTGAACAGGTGGCGGTGCTACAGGTGGCGCTTCGGGTGCAATTGTTGCAGCCACAGGTTCTTCAATCGCCTCCGTTTCACCTAATAATGACTTAACAATGTTTTGGCTAAATCTCAGTGGTAATAATTGCATTAGATTCGAATCAATTAAATTACCAATTCGCAGTCGGAATGATACTTTCACAAGTAAATCATCTTCCGGAATATTATCTCGACCTTCATTTTGAGAAATATTCATTAAATCTATAGTTGGTGGTGAAATATCCACCTTTTTGTTAAATACTGTCGACATTGATGTTGCAGCTGAACCCATCATTTGGTTCATTGCTTCTTGTACTGCACTTAGCTGAATTTCGCCTAAGTCAGGTTTTGGATTTAAGCCATCCCCACCTAACATTAAATCTGCAATAATAGCTGCATCTGATTGTTTAATAACAAGTAAATTCATGCCTGTTAAACCAATCGTGTACTCCACTTGTACAGCTACATACGGATGAGGAAACTCCTCTTCTAATTTATTGCGATTTATCATTGAGATACTTGGGGTAGTAATATCTACTTTTTGACCTAATAACGCTGAAAGTGCCGTAGCAGAGCTACCAAAAGATATATTTCCTACTTCACCTAGTGCATCTTGAGCAAACGAGTCTAGGTAATCCTCTACTCGTATTTCATTCATTTCATCATGTTCAGAAGCTTCGGTGTCGCTGTTTTTATCTTCCAACGTTTCGCCCCTTAATAACGCTTCAATTTCTTCTTGGGAGAGCATTTCATCACTCATCTTCGTCTCCTCCTTTCAAAGGGTCGATAATCTGGATTGCTAATTTTTTACCTTGTTTACCGGGTTGTACTGTGAATTTAGGTAGTGTTCCTACTTTAAGCATTAGTGGATCTTCAATTTTTTGCTCTAATTGAATCACATCACCAATTTGCATCATTAGGAAATCCTCAATAGTAATATCTGTAATACCTAACTCTACAGAAAGTGGTAACTGTGCTTGTTTCACACGTGTTTCAAGCATTTTAGTTTGCTCTGGAGACATCTCTTTTGTATTCGTCTGCATCCAGTAGCGTACCGAAAGATTTGGTACAATTGGTTCCAAAACAACATGCGGTATACAAATATTAATCATACCGCTTGTCTCACCGATAATCGTATTTAATGAAATAACGACGACCGTTTCATTGGGTGAAATCATTTGTAAAAATTGAGGATTTACTTCAAGTTCTACTAAAATCGGGTCGATTTCAGCGACATTTTCCCATGCCTCGCGTAAATTATCGAATGAGCGTTCAAAAAGGTTTGTCATAATTTTAGTTTCTATTTCCGTTAGGTTATCAACATTACTATGACTCGCCCCACTACCGCCCATTAGACGATCTAGCATTGAATAAGCAATATTAGGATTTATTTCCATCAATATATTACCATCAAGTGGTGGTACTTCAAACACATTAATGAGTGTCATATTCGGAATCGAACGTACAAACTCTTCAAATGGTATTTGGTCTACTGATGCTACTGTAATCTGCACATAGCTTCTTAGCTGTGCAGAAAAGAAAGTAGTCAATAGTCGTGCAAAGTTTTCGTGTATTCGGGTCAAACTTCGGATCTGATCTTTTGAGAAACGTAGCGCTCGTTTAAAGTCATATACTTTAACCTTGCGCCCCTCGTCTTCTTTTTTAATATCATCCGCTGACATTTCACCGGTCGATATTGCGGAAAGAAGCGCATCTATCTCAGATTGGGATAACACATCTCCTGCCATTTGCCCACCTCCATTTCAAGCAGTTTCTGTTTTTTTAAGTGGTGATGAAGGAGGTAATATACACTTGTTGAATTTCTCCCTCTTGCATCAGTTCATTTAATTTTGTTTTTATTGCCTTTTGGAACAATTGCTTACCTTGTTTACCTTCCAAATTTTCTAACGTCATTTCAGAAAGTTCCTCAATAATGATGTTATTTGTTTGGTATTGACGTTTTGTTAATTCAGCTGCAGCATCCTTACTTGTTGTTTGAATTTTTAACGTCATACGAACAACTCGTTTATCGGCAAGATTTGTCGTAATTTCTGGCACATCCACCAGCGTTTCTACTACCTCATCAATCGTTGGCTCAAGTGACGCTGCGGGCTTATTGAATTGAGTAAGTAAAACAAACGCGATAACCCCAATAAGTATGATGGTCACTAATACAATAATGAGCATCGTTAACATTTTATTATTCTTCATCTTCTTCACCTCGTAGATGCGGGTTTGATAGTATTTGTATATTTTTATAAAAGGCTTTTACCTTTTGTCGCACCTCGTCTTCACTCTGTAAAACAATGAGTTTTGTTCCTGTCGTCAAAGTAATGGTCGTATCTGGAAAAGATTCGACTGTTTCTATGTATAAAGCATTTAATGTGAATGCTTTGCCATTTAGACGTGATAGTTCAATCATTGAAATAGGGCCGGGTCTAGCAAGAGAGCCGGCCCGACCCTCCCTCATATTGATTTTATGTTTCTTTAGTGCAGAACGCCGTTTACACCTAACAAGCACGTCCTGTGGCAGTTGCAACACTAGTATTATTAACACTAGAGTACTAATGTAAAAATATTTTTCCTGATTTCACCTGTGGGGTTAAAATGACCTCAAAGGTTTGGCATTCAGAGCTAAATCTAATTTAATCAATTACTTGAAACTATCGTTTTAAGTTAACAAGTTCTTGAAGAATTTCATCTGAAGTTGTGATAATACGCGTATTCGCTTGGAACCCACGTTGTGCAACAATCATCTCTGTAAACTCCTCAGAAAGGTCTACGTTAGACATCTCTAAAGCGCCGGGTTGGATTTTCCCCATACCAGCTACAGTACCAACTTGTCCATATGCTGCACCAGAGTTGGCTGTTTGTTGGTAATAATTACTCCCCACTTTCGCAAGACCACCCGCATTCGGGAATTTAGCCATAATTAGCTGACCTGCCCATTGAAGATCTCCATTTAAATCCACATATGTGACAGTACCATCCTGTCCTATTGATAATTCCTTTGCAGTTGTAGGAATACGAATCGGACCTAATGTACCATCTTCAGGCGTTAATACACCATCATCATCAAACAAGTTTGCACCATCATCCCCTGATGCATTCGGTGCATCTTCTGGAATGATACCAGTATCATCAGCTTCAACAACAAGTTCATCACCAGCTGATACACCAACTAAATATTTCCCATCTGCATTCACTAAATAGCCATTTTTATCCATATAAAAAACACCATTTCGTGTGAATAGCGTATTATTGAAGCCCTCTTCTGTAATAGCACCAGTGTCATCAGGCGCACCATTTGCATCAGCTACCATAAAGAAACCATCACCTTCAATACCTAAATCGAGTGCACGGCCAGTCCCTTGTAATGAACCTCCTCCATGAATTGTATCAATAGCAGCTAATTGTGAACCTAAGCCGATTTGTTGAGGATTTACCCCCCCGCGCGTAGAAGTTGGAGAAGATGCACCAGCTTGCGTTTGAGAAATTAAATCTTTAAAGAGAACACGACCTTTTTTAAAGCCATGTGTGTTAACGTTAGCGATGTTATTACCAATAACGTCAAGCTTTGTTTGGAAGTTTTTTAAACCCGAAATACCTGAATACATAGAACGTAACATAATTGTCGTTCTCCCTTCGTTTTTGAATTGTGTGCTTCTATCAGTCAGCTACACATAAGGCTTCCTTACATCAGAAGGTCCTGCCTTAGAGCACAATAGTGCCATCAATATTAGTAAATAGTTGTTGTTTTGCTTCCGTGCGATCCATTGCTGTAATGACAGTTGCGTTTTTAGCACTGACAATTAAAGCTGCTTGATCCATCAAGACTAATGGTTGTTTGACGCCTTTTGAGTGTGCCTCAAATACTTTGTCAGATACAACCTGCCATTCTTGTTCAGTAATCGCAATATTACGCTCGATAATGCGTTCATGCGCATGCTTACTTACTTTTAGCTCCTGTTGTTTGGTAGCCTCCTGTAAATGAGCACTAAATGATTGCTGTGACCTAACAGGCGTAGGTTGCGTTTGGCGAATAGTTGGATGCAATGGTACACGATGAATTGAAAACTTATCCATCCTAATCCCCACCTCTATTCGCTTATTACTGTAAATTCTTTGCCTGTTAGTTTTTTGTCATTGTCTAATACATAGTAAATAATACCATCTTTATTTGATACAGAAACGATACGTCCTTGCAATTCTTGCTCGCCATCTTTATAAGTAACATTTTTACCAATCAGCTGACTTGCTTGTACAAGTGGAGATTCTGTTGACGAGTTATTACCACCTGTATTCAGTTCTGAGCCACTTAAAATAGCTGAAATATTACCTGGCGATATTTCTTTACCATCAGCTAATACAAACACTACAGTACCTTCGACGAATTTCACCGATTCGATAACGCCTGTACCTTCATTTATAATTGGCTTCCCCTTATCATCTTTTTCCTCTGTTAATTCATGCCATTTTACTTCCTTGCCTACAAAAGATGAGTAGCTCATAAGTTGTGTTTGCTGCTGAGAGGCTAGTAAGGCTTCCAATCCTTTTGTCATATTTTGCATTTGTTCTAAAGAAGAAAATTGCGCCATCTGAGCGATAAATTCACGGTCATCCATTGGATTAGTCGGATCTTGGTTTGCTAATTGTGTTATTAATAGTTGTAAAAAAGCATCTTTACCAAGATCGCTATTACCCGTTTGTTTAACTGGCTTCTGATAGTTCGAATAATAAAGACTATCCGTTATATTTGTATTTGTTGTCTTAACTTCTGCCATGCTTACACCTCCTCATTTACTAGGTAATCACTAAAGGACTTGCTATCATCGTCATCGTCATTTTTTTGTTCTTGTTCTTCTTCTTGCTGTTGCTTAAAGAAGTTATTAAAGAAGCTTTGATCACGTTGTTGGCGATCTGCATCCTGCAATGACTGCGCAATATCAAGCCTGTCGACTTGAATGTTCTGCTGGACAAAGGCTTGCTTTAATTGATGTGCTTGGCTATCAAGTAGTTCACGTCCATGCGCAGTAGAAGCAAGAAGACGTGCTGTTAAAACACCATCATTTTGTACAAGCTCGATACGAATTGTCCCTAGATTTTCTGGATATAATTTCAAAGTTAAGCGCGTAATACCTTGTGCATTAGAGATTTGGGCTTTGTTGATAATAGCTTGCATCTCTTTTAGTAATGCCTCAGACTGTGCTGGTTTTGCCGCTGGCAAAGTGACTTGGAATGTGTCTGCCTTTGTTTGTACTGTATTTGATGTGACCATCTCGTTAGCACTTGTATCGGTCTGTTTCGTTACCTGCACTTGCTGGACAACTTGTTGGAAGCCCTGTAACGGCAGTGTTACCCTTGTTTTTGTTGTTACTTGCAGTGCAGTTTGAATTGTTTCAATCTGTGTTTGCATCGTTGTTAAAAAGTTTTTGCTATTTGCTAGCAAGTTTTCTTGCGCTGCCGTTAAATCGGTTTTCTGTCCAACTAATTCAGCTAGCTTTAACACCTGTAATAACTGCGTTACTTCTTTTGGTGTTACTTCTTCTTCACCTTGTAAAGCAGATACTATCTGTGTTTGAAGCAACGGTGCTTGAGCATCTACTAATGCCAATAGCTCCCAAACATCACTTGCTTGCTGTTCTTCACCTAATAGCTGTTGCACCAATTTTTGCAATTGCTCTGCATCAATATTCAATGCAGCCATTAAATCATCCAGATTTAACATTTCATCAATAGCAACTGCTTTGCCATCTTCTCCCACTTGAAGCATTAACAAGCCATCATCGTGTGGAATATCCAATAGATTTAGTAGTTCCTCGATTGATTCTGCATCCAATACAGCCGCTAACTCAGCAAGACCTGCCTCCTCTTTCGTGCCCGAAGATTGAGTCGTTTGATTTGCTTGGTTTGTAGAGGACATTACTTGTCCAAAGACAGATCCAAAAGTTGATAAATGATCTTTGGCCTTTACTTCATTTGTCTTAACATCAGTACTACTCGTTGCTACATTTTTAGGTGTAGCTACTTTAGAAGACATCATTTGCATCATTGCAATATTCATGTTTTCACCCCCTTTCAGTCCTTATTGTTTCGACATCATTTCTGTATATTTAGCAGCATCTTGTGGATCCATCTTTTCTAGGATGGCTGCTAATTTATCTGGTTTTAAATTAGATAGAATACGTAGTGCCTCTGCATCGCTCATTTTAATGAGGACTGGTGCCGCTGCTTTAGCAGACATTTTATCAAAGGTTGTTAAAATATCATTAAAATCTCGTTTAACGTCGTCTTGTTCTCTTTTTAATTTTTCAATTTCAAAGAGTAATTGTTCTTTCTCCGTCAATAGCTGTTCTTTTTCAGTCGTTGATGTATCCAATTTCTTTTGCAGCTGTGAAATTTCAGCTGCTTTTTCTTGAATTTCAGCTTGTAAGCCGACTACCTTTGAATCGTTACTAACAACCGCTTCTTTTGCTTGTTGTTCTTCTGATTCAACAAAAGGTAAGCTTCCTAGTGCTTTTTTGCTTAAATCAAAAACATTTGTATTCATCAGCGTAGCTACAATAAGTAAAACAGCTACAACGAACATAATTGGTAGTAATACCCACATGAAAAACTTTTGAAAACCACCTGATTTCCGTGTTGGTTGCTGGTCCTCTAATTCTTTTACAATTCTATTGTTTTTTGCCATGAAATCACCTGATTTCTTTCTTGTAGTACGTAAGTGATGAAATTTCATCTAAAAAAATGCTTTCAATACGATCTTGTTCTTGCTGATACAATTTAAAATCCTTTTCGCGCATTTTTTCAAATTTACGTACTTCCAAGTTTTTTTCTAATAATTTTTCTTCATGCCAGTTCATTTTTGCACGTGCTTGGACAACCTTTTGCTGCACATCTGCTATTGTTTTTTCAAGGCTGTCAATAAAGCGTGCATAATGATGAATCTCCTCTATCGATGAACCTATAGCTAAACGTTGCTGCTGAAATTCTAATAAATCTTCTTTCTTTTTTAGCAAACCATAGAGCTTCGTTGCAATTTCTTCAAAAGAACGTACAGATTCTTTATAGGCGATTTCGGTTTCATTCTTTTCTTGCTCACGAATAGTTAACACTTTGTCAAAACGATATATATAACTGACCATCTATTTGCCACCGCCGTTTGATAATGTAATTAACTCATTCATGCTCTCTTCAAGGGTCACCTTATCTAAATATCCCTGCTTTAAATAAGCGGTTATAAGCGGTTCATAATAAATCGCTTCATCAATTTCTTGAGATGTTCCACGCTTATAAGCACCGATATTGATTAGGTCCTCTGACTTGTCATATGTATAATAGAGCTCTCGTAAACGTTCCGCTGCTTTTTTATGTTCAGGCTCTGCTACATGATTCATCAAACGACTAACGCTTTTCAATACATTAATGGCCGGATACTGTCCTTTGTTTGCAAGATTTCGATCTAGCACAATATGTCCATCTAAAATCCCTCGCACTGTATCAGCAATGGGCTCATTCATATCATCCCCGTCTACTAAAACTGTGTAAAATGCCGTAATAGACCCCTTCTCATTTGTACCTGTACGCTCTAATAGCTTAGGTAGAATTGCAAATACAGATGGCGTATAACCTTTTTGAGCAGGTGGTTCACCAGTAGCAAGCCCAATTTCTCGCTGTGCCATTGCTACACGTGTCACAGAGTCCATCATTAACATGACATTTAAGCCACGATTTCTAAAATACTCTGCAATAGCTGTTGCTGTAAAAGCACCCTTTATCCGCATGAGTGCCGGCTGATCGGAGGTAGCTGCTACAACTATTGAGCGACTCAAGCCTTCCTGTCCTAAATCCCGTTCAATAAATTCACGAACCTCACGACCACGCTCTCCAACCAAAGCAATTACGTTCAAATCAGCCTGCGTATTACGGGCAATCATACCAAGTAAGGTACTTTTTCCGACTCCTGAACCGGCAAAAATCCCTACACGTTGTCCATTCCCTACTGTTAGCATGCCGTCAATTGCTTTTACACCGACTTCAAGCCTTTCATCAATTGGTGGACGTGTAAGTGGATTCGGAGGGTCCTGCTCTGTCGGCACTGTCATAAGTCCTTTTGGCAATAATGTGCCATCAATAGGATTTCCCATAGAATCAAGGACTTTACCAATGAGCTCTGGCCCCACCCTTATTTCAAGTGGCGCGCCTGTACCTTCAACTAAGCAACCAATCGAAATTTCTCGCAACGAGGTAAATGGCATAAGAACTACTATTTCATCTTTAAAACCAACGACTTCTGCCAAAATTATTTGATGGCCATTTTTTGATGTTTCAACGTGTATTTTACATACATCACCGATGGAACTATCCGGACCTTGCGACTCAATCATCAAGCCGACAACTCTCGTCACTCTACCAAACTTTTTAAAAGTAGGTATATTAGGAATTTGTTCGATTAATTGAGCCGTTTTCATCTAGATCATTCCTTACTTTCTAATATTTCATGCAGTTTTAATCTTAATTCGTTTAGTTGCTCGTCGATGCTTACGACGATACGGCCATGATTCGTTTCGATAAAGCAATCTGTTTCGTTATCTAAATCTTCATTTACAAAAATCATAAATGGTACATCCGCCGGGAACATTTCAGCTAATTCATCACGATTTGCAGTAATTAACCCGTAATAGGTTGGCGAAACGTAGATTTTTATTTCTTTCATTTCTCTCGCTTCTTTTAGCCCTCTTCTGACGATTGACGTAAACAATTCATCGTCCCGTTCTAATGAAGCACCTATTATTCGCTCTGCCGCTGTCAATCCTAGTTCTAAAATGATAGCCTCTTGATCTTGAATATATTTCCGGGCATTTTCCCCAGCTTGGACAATAACTTCGTTGGCTGTTTGTAGAGATTGTGTCATTGCCTCATTAGCTCTGTTTGTGCCATCCTCATATCCTTGACCATAGCCTTCATCATAAGCTTCTTGTACGCGATTAGGTCGTTCTTCTTCCCAACTTTGTTTCGTGTGCTCAATCTCTTGGAGGTATGATTGCTTTTCTTCTTCAAAAGCTGCACGTTCGTTCTGAAGGGTGAATCTTGCTTCTGCAAGCAATCGATCACGTTCTTCAAGCATGTCTTCCATCGTAATTCGAGTGTGAGCTATTTCATCTGTCTCGATCTCAGGTATTTCAAACATGTCACGAATTTGTATCTCTTTCACATTTTCGCCATTGGACTGTGTGTAAACAGAACGGATGATTCTAGACAATGACGTCATCTCCTCCACCACGTGCAATAATAATCTCACCAGCATCCTCTAAGCGACGGATTACAGCTACAATTCTTGATTGTGCTTCCTCTACGTCACGTAAACGTACAGGTCCCATAATCTCCATTTCTTCTTTAAACGTATCAGCCATTCGTTGTGACATATTGCGGAAAATTATATCTTTTACTTCTTCACTTGACACTTTCATTGAAAGCAGTAAATCTTCATTTTCACAATCCCGAATAACACGCTGAATTGAGCGGTTGTCGAGCGTCACGATATCTTCGAATACAAACATGCGTTTTTTGATTTCTTCAGCAAGTTCAGGATCTTGAATTTCGAGTGCATCAAGAATGGTTTTTTCTGTTTGTCTATCCACGCCATTTAATACTTCAACGACAGCATCGATGCCACCTGTTTCTGTGTAATCCTGCGTAACAGTAGATGATAATTTACGTTCTAATACAGACTCAATTTCACTAATTACTTCTGGTGAAGTTGACTCCATCATTGCTATACGTTTGGCGATATCTGCCTGCACCTCTTGCGGAAGTGAAGATAAAATAACACCTGCTTGCCCTGCTTCTAAATAAGACAGAATAAGGGCAATTGTTTGCGGATGCTCATTTTGAATAAAGTTAAAAATTTGCGATGGGTCAGCTCTACGTGCAAAGTCGAAAGGTCGCACTTGTAAAGAGGATGTTAAACGATTAATAATCGTTTGGGCTTGTTCCATGCCAAGTGCTTTCTCAAGTACTGTTTTCGCGTAACCAATACCACCTTGTGTAATATAATCTTGCGCAAGGGCAATATTATGGAATTCTTCTATTATTTCTTCTTTCACGTTCGCTTCTACTTTTTTAACACTTGAAATTTCTAACGTTAAACGTTCAATTTCTTCTTCAGTTAAATGTTTATAGACAGAAGCTGAAACCTCAGGCCCTAGTGAAATTAACAAGAGTGCGGCCTTTTGTTTTCCGGTTAATTCCTTATCTTTCTTGGACACAGCCGAACCTCCTAGTTAGTCTTCCGCAATCCAACTACGCAGTAACTTCGCAAAATCGTCTGGCTTCTCTTTTGCCATTTTTTCAAGTTGCTTACGACGCATTGTAGCTTCCGTTTCAATTTCTTCATTAATATCATCGATCATTAGTTCTTCTTGTTCTTCTAGGATACTAAGTTCTTCTTCTTCCTTCGCACGTTTACGAGAACGAATGATGAAGAATGCTAGTAATAGGATGACAGCTAGTAAAATGCCTCCAATAACCCAAACCCACCATGGGATAACTGGAGTTTCACTACCCACATCTGTTGCTTTACCATTTAAGGATTGTACTGAAACAGCCACTTTTTCATCAATTTGCTCTTGAGTAAGTTCAGCCGCTACATCCTTGGAAATTGTTGTACGAACAATAGTGCTTAAAATTTTCTCGATATCTTCTAGCACCCCATCTGGTAGTGACGCTGCGTCTGCTGCTGTCGGCGGCTCAACAATTACTTGTATGCCGATATCTTGAATTTTATAAGGTGCCTCTTGAATATCTTTTCGGATACGGTTGACATCATTATTAATAGTTTCTTCCGTACGTTCGTAATCTCCATCACCCGTTGCACCTTCATTATAAGTTGTGAAGTTATCTGTTGTTGTTTCAGCTTCAGGTGTACCCGTTGCTGCTGCACCTGAACCAGAATAGGACTCAGTAATACGTTGTGCGCTTATAGCAATGCCATCCATATTTTCTTCATCAACAGGCGTCACTAAATTTTCTTCACGGTTTTCTTTTTTAAAGTCAATATCTGTTGTAACAGAAGCAATTACTTTATCTTGCCCCATTAATGTACCCAGCATATTTTGCACTTGACGTTGCAAGTCACGTTCGACCATTTTTTTCATCTGTAATTGACCTTCAGCTGTAGTTGTTGATGAAGCATCAGCTGTTGCAGCATTTAAATCAAAGTACTCAGAGAATTGATTGGAAATAACGATATTGTCTGTGCTTAAATTCGGTATACTTTTTGATACTAAGTTGTACATTGTGGCAATTTGTTGTTCTGTAAATTTATAGCCAGGATCTGTATTTAAAACAATAGAAGCACTTGCCTCTTCTTTTACATCTGTTACGAATACACCCTCTTCAGGTAGAGTAATCATAACTTTTGCATCTTTCACACCTTCTAGATTATTAATCAGTTTGCCAATCTCAGTTTCAGTTGCTGCTTTTTTCAATAAGTTAAACTCGTTATCTGTCATCCCAAAGCCAGAGCTGTTTGCAAATGAATAATCAATCGTACCTGTTTGAGGATACCCTTCAGATGCTAATTGCACTAATAGAGCATCCGCTTGTTGCTCAGGTACTAGTATGGAAGTTCCCCCTGGTGCTATTTCATATTTCACACCTTGGGTATCCAATGCCTCTTTCACTTGTCCAATTTCTCTCGTCGACAAATCTTTATAGAGTGGAACATATGTAGTTTTTGTAGCGAAAAATGTAATAATAGCTGCAAGTGCTATAACACCTAGTACTGAACCAATCATTAAACCTTTTTGTTTTTTACTCCGACTAGTCCAAAATTGGCTGGTGTCGTTTTTAATTTTCGTCAATCGTTCATTCATTATGAATCCTCCGGTTATAGTGAATAACCTAGCAATTAATAATTCGCGATAACAGTGGTATCCCATAGTTCAAAATTCTAGCTATACAGGCATAAAATATCTGACTATGGGAAACTTGTCTTTATTTAATGGTGCATCTCATCACCTGTTCAATAAAGTTAGACACTCATTCGCATTATTTCTTGGTAAGCTTCAATCACCTTATTGCGAACTTCTAATGTTGCATTTAATGTAACGCTCGCCTTTTGTGATGCAATCATCACTTCGTGCAACTCTACATCTCCACCAGTTATTAGCTTTTTAGTAAAATTATCAGAAGTAATCTGCTGATCATTTACTTTTGAAATAGCTTCTTTTAACGAATTTGCAAAGCTCTGCTGTGCTTCATAAGGTGTCGTATTCAATTTATTTGTTTCGTTTACAACCTGAGTAGGTGTCATTAGTGAAACGGACGAAATTGTCATTATGTATCATCCTTTCTTAGCATTGTATTATTTACCAATCTCTAAAGCTTTTGTAAGCATAGATTTATTGGCATTGAAAACTGTTATGTTGGCCTCGTAAGAACGAGTGGCAGACATTAAATCCACCATTTCTTTTAATGGATCCACATTCGGCATATTGACATAGCCATCTGCATTGGCATCTGGATGTGTCGGATCATACACCAATTTGAACGGTGTTTCTCTATCTTCTTTAATTTGCGTAACCTTCACGCCATTCCCAACACCACTTTTTGCATTTTTACCAAGTGCAACATTAAAGTATTTTGAAAATTGGTTTTCTTGAGCAGTAAGAGTGACAGACTTACGTCGATAAGGCTCCCATTCACCATTTACCTGTCTTGCACGTGTTGTATCAGTATTTGCCATATTAGAAGAGATGACATCCATTCGTAATCGTTGCGCCGTTAAAGCAGAGGCAGTGGTATTCATCCCATGAAAGATAGACATTTATTACTTACCTCCTTTAATAACTGTATTTAATGAATTTAACTTACCGTTTACACGATCAATCAAGGCATTATAATAGATTTGATTTTCTGCTAATTTCGCTTGTTCAGCATCCATATCTACACCATTTCCGTTATTTCGATAGCGTAAGCCATCCATGTTACTTACACCAGGCGTAGATTGTCTAATTGAGAAATCATAATGTCTATTATCCGTACGATATGCCGAAATAGAGATTTCCTTCTCTGTTTCCAACATATCCTTAAAACTTACATTTTTCGCCTTATAATTCGGCGTATCGACATTCGCAATGTTATTTGCGATTGTTTTATGATTCAAAGTGGCATAGGAAAGTCCATTTTCCAGGCTACTAATAGTTCCTCCAAATAAATTCAAAACCATTCACCTCTTTTATTTCTTCTATTCCTTGTTAATTTATCCAGTAATACAATTGTAATTAAGATGCTACGTAGTGTCTATTGTCTTTTGTCACTTTTTAATAGTATATCCGCCCTATTTTTTATTCCGACGACCCAGGACAAAACTATCTTAACCCTTTACAGGACTAGTTTTCACGCATTTTCTATCTTTTTCTAGTTATTTAACACCATTTCGACAGTGCTTACTATATTAGTATTGAAAAATTCCCTATTTTTAACTTCACCAATTTCGACACATTTTCTCCAAATAAATGTCAATAGTGAAATAGCAACTAATTTCACCACTTTAAAAATCCCGAATGAAATAACAACCAATTTTACCACTTTTGTTGTACATTGACACGCAAAAAAAAAGCCCCCTCAAAAAACTTTGAGAGAGCCTATCAGTTAATCATTTTATTTCATTTTAATTTCAGCTAGCGCGTTTAAGAATTTATCGTTTAATACTTTAATGTAAGTACCCTTCATGCCAAGAGAACGAGATTCGATTACACCCGCAGATTCTAGTTTACGTAATGCGTTTACGATAACTGAACGTGTAATGCCCACTCGGTCTGCAATTTTTGAAGCAACTAGTAAACCTTCATTACCATCAAGCTCCTCAAAAATATGTTCGATTGCTTCTAATTCACTGTATGAAAGGGAGTTAATGGCCATTTGCACAACAGCTTTGCTTCGAGCTTCTTCTTCGATTTCCTCAGATTTTTCACGTAAAATTTCCATACCCACTACTGTTGCACCATACTCAGCAAGAATTAAATCATCATCCTCGAATTGAGCAGATAAACGAGCAAGAATTAAAGTACCTAAACGTTCACCACCACCAACAATCGGTACAATTGTCGTTAATGCATTTTGGAATAATTCTTTGTTTTCAACCGGGAATGCAGTATGTTCATCGTTAATACCTAAATTCGATGACGTCTCAGAGATAGTAAATAAGCTATGTGTATATTCTTCTGGAAATTGGCGTTGTTCGAACATTTTTTTCATACGTTCATTTTCGATTTGTTGGTGGATTGATATACCTAAAAGTTTCCCTTTGCGGCTTACAATATAAACATTACTATCAATAATATCACCTAATGTGTCTGCCATTTCCTTAAAGTTTACTGGCTTACCAGCAGATGCCTGTAGCATCGAGTTAATTTTACGTGTTTTTTCTAATAAATTCATTATATGTTCCTCCTATAAATAATCCGAAGAGTATTTACTTAATATTCTAAAGGTTTTCACAACTGAATAATACTATTCAGCCTTATCTTACAATATAAACTGTGACAAATCTTTGTTTTTTACTATGCCCGCCAGTTTTTGGTCCACATATGCTGCTGTAATCGCAATATTAGCCGGAGCAATCTCTGACGCCTCAAATGATAATTCTTCAAGCAATCGTTCTAAAATAGTGTGTAATCGACGCGCTCCGATATTATCGGTTTCTTGATTAACTTCAGTTGCGATTTCTGCAATACGATTAATGGCATCATCTGCAAAGTTTATATCTACGCCTTCTGTTTCTAACAACGCTTTATATTGCAATATAAGTGATTGATCTGGTTCTTGCAAAATACGCACAAAATCTTGTTTTGTTAACTTTTCTAGTTCGACACGAATAGGGAATCGCCCTTGTAATTCCGGAATTAAATCGGAAGGCTTAGACATATGGAAAGCGCCAGCCGCAATGAACAGCATATAGTCCGTTTTGACAGCACCATATTTAGTCGTTACTGTAGAACCTTCTACGATTGGCAGAATATCACGCTGTACGCCTTCACGTGAAACACTCGCAGAAGAATTATTTTCTTTACTTGCAATTTTATCTATTTCATCGATAAAAATAATGCCCGATTGTTCAGCTCTAGACACAGCTTCTTGCGCTACTTCGTCTGCGTCTATCAGCTTATTTGCTTCTTCAATTGTTAAAACACGTCGAGCATCCTTTACTTGTAAACGGCGTTTCTTCTGTTTTTTCGGCATTAAGCTGGATAGCATATCTTGCATACCGCTATTTGCTGACATATCCATTCCCGTCCCCTGTAATGCATCAAAAATAGAAGGGTTTTGCTCTGTTACTTCAACAGTAATCCACTCATTTTCTAATTTACCGTTACGTAAATCAATAGCGATTTGTGCACGTTTTGAACGCACTTCAGTTTCCTCAGAAGATGTATCTTCTTGTGACTGTTGTTCTTTGCCACCAAATAACATTTCAAATGGATTTTGCATAGCTTGCTTTTTACGTAAGGAAGGAACAAGCAGTTTAACAATTGCCTCATTCGCTAATTCCTCAGCTTGTTCTTGTACGGATTCCATCATTTCTTCCTTCACAAGACGATGGGAAGCTTCTACAACATCACGTACCATGGACTCTACGTCACGTCCAACGTAGCCTACTTCTGTGAATTTCGTTGCTTCAACCTTAACAAACGGAGCATTCGTCAACTTTGCAATTCTTCTGGCAATTTCTGTTTTCCCAACACCTGTAGGTCCAATCATCAAAATATTTTTCGGAATGACCTCATCCTTCATGTCATCAGATAAGAGAGAACGACGATAACGATTACGCAACGCAATTGCGACTGCTCGTTTCGCTTCATTTTGTCCAACGATATAACGATCCAAATGCTCAGTAATCTGTCTTGGCGTTAAGTTGTGTTGTGTCATTAGTTAAGCGCCTCCACGATAATATTATGGTTTGTAAATACACATATTTCAGCCGCTGTTTCTAATGCGGCCTCTGCAATTTCTCGGGCAGACATTGTTTCTCCCGCATACTTTTTAAGGGCACGACCTGCTGATAATGCATAATTGCCACCTGAACCAATTGCCAAAATACCATCATCTGGTTCAATGACTTCTCCTGTACCCGAAACAAGTAATAACGTAGTTTTATCCATCACAAGTAACATTGCCTCTAATTGACGCAACATTTTATCACCACGCCATTGCTTCGCAACTTCTACAGCCGCGCGTTGTAAATTACCATTGTATTCATTTAATTTGGCTTCAAACATTTCAAAAAGTGTAAAAGCATCGGCTACCGAGCCTGCAAAACCAGCAAGCACCTGCCCATTAAACAGACGTCTGACCTTCCTTGCTGTACCTTTCATCACAACTGCATTACCAAGCGTCACTTGACCGTCTCCAGCCATAGCACACCCGCCATTATGATGAACTGCAAATATCGTTGTCGCATGAATTTGTCCCATTTGCCTTCCTCCTTAGCCTCTATTATGCCCGTGGATGAGCATTCATATATGTTTGACGAAGATGCTCATTTGTTACATGCGTGTAAACTTGTGTAGAAGATAAATGTGAGTGCCCCAGCAACTCCTGTACCGTACGTAAATCTGCGCCATTATTCAGTAAATGCGTTGCAAATGTATGGCGAAGCATATGCGGGTATATTTTTGTATGAAGTGAGGCCTTATCAATCATTTCGTTTAAAATATGACGTACCCCTCGTGGTGTAAGTTCCCCACCGCGCATGTTGACAAACACTTGCTGATGAACTGTTTTTTTCATCAAGCGCGGACGAGCCTGCTCGATGTAATCTCGCAAAGCTACACTCGCAAATTGACCAAACGGAATAATGCGCTCTTTTCGTCCTTTACCCATTACCCGAACAATAGAATAATGAAAATCTATATCTTCTATCATAATGGATGTAAGCTCACTCACACGAATGCCAGTTGCATATAACAACTCTAAAATAGCCATGTTTCGCAACGATTTCAAATCTTCTCCTACATTTGCATCAAAAAGTTGCATCAATTCTTCTTCGTAGAAAAAACTTGGTAAACGTGATTCTTTTTTCGGATGATAAAGTGAACGAAATGCGGCATCATCGTACCCGTACTGTCTATTTAGGAAGCGAAAAAAGGAGCGAATTGAAGAAATTTTTCTTGACACAGAAGATCTTGCTTTTTTTTCATCGTACAACTTCGTAACATAAAGACGTGCATGTATATACTCAACACTCGATAAATCTTTAACGTCCTCTGCCTGTAAAAACGTTAAAAATTCTAGGAGGTCTGATTCATATTCTCGCACCGTATGAACAGAGAAGTTTTTTTCTACTTGGATGTAAAGCATGAACTGTTCAAGTGCTTCTTGGGACGAAACTATCATAAAAGATTCACCACCAACGAATTATTCGTAACCTTCTTACATTACTAACATCAACAAATTTAAAGGACAAAACATTGTCATCCCTCATGTTTGCTAACCGATTTAGTAATCTTTAAAAAACATACATATTGACACTATACCTATCTTCGTAATATAGCAAGTGAAAAAGGTTGTATTTTGAGAAAATCTCAATACAAAATAATAAAATGCGTGTAACTAAGCATTTTGTCTACAAAAAAAGAAAAAGCCTCTAAAAGTATATCAACTTTTAGAGGCTTTTAGCAATTAAATTGTTTGCGAATTCACAAAATTTCGAATCGTTGTCAAAGCACGTGTCGCATGCATTTCAGCACGCTCAGGTTTTGAACGACGACCTGGTGGTAATTCAGGGAAAATGCCAAAGTTGACATTCATCGGTTGGAAATTTTTGGACTGCGCTTCTGTTATATAACGCGCCATGCTTCCCATCGCTGTTTCAAATGGGAAAATAAGCGGTTCTTGTCCTAAAGCTAAACGTGCCGCATTAATCCCGGCAATTAGCCCACTTCCAGCTGACTCTACATATCCTTCTACACCGGTCATTTGACCAGCGAAGAAAATGTTTTTATGCTCGCGTAGCTGATACGTTTTTTCCAATACTTTTGGCGAGTTAATAAACGTATTTCGGTGCATTACACCATAACGGACAATTTCAACATTTTCTAAACCAGGAATTAATTGTAGTACTTCTTTTTGTGGTCCCCATTTTAAATGTGTTTGGAAGCCCACGATATTATAAAGTGTACCCGCCGCATCATCTTGACGTAATTGTACAACAGCATATGGACGTTTATCCGTTTTCGGATCTTCTAGTCCTACTGGCTTCATCGGGCCAAAAAGCATTGTTTTTTCGCCACGTGCTGCCATGACTTCAATAGGCATACACCCTTCAAAGTAAATCTCTTTTTCAAACTCTTTTAATGGCACTACTTCTGCATCGATTAATGCTTGACGGAAACGGTCAAATTCCTCTTTGGTCATTGGGCAGTTTAAATACGCCGCTTCGCCTTTATCATAACGAGATTTCAAATAAACCTTATCCATATCAATGCTATCTTTTTCAATAATAGGCGCCGCTGCATCATAGAAATACAGGTAATCAAGACCTGTTAAACCTTGAATTTTTTCAGCTAATGCTTTAGAAGTTAGTGGCCCGGTTGCAATAACAGTAATACCTTCCGGGATATTTGTCACTTCTTCGTGAATAACCTCCACTAGAGGATGATTTTTGACCGCTTCTGTGACATAGCCTGCAAATTCGTGACGATCAACTGCAAGGGCTCCACCTGCTGGTACCGAACACGCATCAGCCGCTTTTAAAATTACGGAATCTAACATACGCATTTCTTCTTTAATAACACCTACAGCATTTGTTAATGTATTTGCACGTAATGAATTTGAGCATACAAGCTCTGCAAATTTATCAGTATGGTGAGCCGGTGTCTGCTTTACTGGGCGCATTTCATAAAGTCGAACTTTTACGCCGCGTTTAGCAATTTGCCATGCTGCCTCACTTCCCGCAAGACCAGCACCTATTACATTTACTACTTGTTCAGTCATGTTCTTACCATCTTTCTATCATTGAGTAGGTGTTTCTTCGTAATCACATTTCGTGCACTGAATTTGCACACCTTTTTTCAGTTTTTTCTCTACTAATAATGCACTACATTTCGGACATGGTCTAC
Source organism: Lysinibacillus sp. UGB7 (assembly GCF_049058285.1). Classification (NCBI taxonomy): domain Bacteria; kingdom Bacillati; phylum Bacillota; class Bacilli; order Caryophanales; family Bacillaceae; genus Lysinibacillus; species Lysinibacillus sp. UGB7. The sequence goes on along the minus strand of NZ_JBMGUV010000003.1, from coordinate 182,812 downwards.
TTATTGGCTTGTCCCATGATACAAACTCGCACTCAGGATACTGGTTGCAGCCATAGAATAAACGCTTTGTTTTACTTTTACGCTCTACAATTTCGCCCGTTTCACAAGATGGACATTTTACACCAATAGGTTTCATGATGGCTTTTGTATTGCGACAATCTGGGAAGTTTGAGCAGGCCATGAATTTCCCATATCTGCCCAATTTATAGACCATTGGCGAACCACATTTTTCACAATCTTCACCAGCAGGTTCATCTTTAATCACGACTTTTTCCATCTCAGCATCTGCATGCTTCACATGAACCTCGAAATCTTTATAAAATTCATCAATTACATCTACCCATTGACGGCTGCCTTCCTCTACATCATCTAGATCCTGTTCCATTTTCGCAGTAAATTCGATATTTATAATATCTGGGAAAAATTCTAGTACGAGTTGGTGTACGATTTCACCCAACTCTGTTGGCATGAATCGCTTTGTATCTAACACGACATAGCCACGGCGCTGTAATGTATCGAGGGTCGGTGCATATGTGGACGGGCGCCCTATACCTATCTCTTCCATTGTTTTTACAAGGCGCGCCTCTGAATAACGTGGTGGTGGCTGTGTAAAATGTTGCTTCGGTTCGATTTCAAGAGATTTTACTTGATCACCAATTTCCATTTCAGGTAGAAGTTTTGTTGTTTCTTCCGTTTGGTCATCAGTACCTTCTATATATAGTTTCATAAAGCCGGCAAATTTTACTTGTGAGCCATTTGCACGGAACAATACGTCACCATTTTGAAGGTCAACAGCAACTGTATCTAGTACAGCTGGTGCCATTTGACTTGCGATAAAGCGCTCCCAAATCAAACGGTATAAGCGTAATTGGTCACGGCTAAGTACAGCTTTTAGTTCTTCTGGTGTGCGCATTGTACTTGTCGGACGGATTGCCTCATGGGCGTCTTGAGCATTTGACGCTTTTTTGGCCTGCTTGATCTCTGTTGCGATAAATTCTTTTCCATACTTTGATTCGATATATGAGATTGCTTCTGTTTTGGCTGTTTCAGAAATACGTGTCGAATCCGTACGCATATACGTAATCAAACCGACTGTTCCTTCTTTTTTACCGATATCAATACCTTCATACAATTGTTGTGCAAGCATCATGGTTTTCTTCGCACGGAAGTTTAACTTACGAGCCGCCTCTTGTTGTAAAGAAGATGTCGTGAAAGCAGGTGCTGCATTTCTTTTACGTTCTTTTTTCGTTACATTCACCACGTTAAATGCGGTACCTTTTACGCTTTTTAATATGGACTTTACTTGCGCTTCATTTGTTAATTTTATTTTGTCTTTGCCATCTCCATAGTAAAGGGCATCAAAAGTTTTCTTTCCCTTTTCAAAGGAACCTTCAATTGTCCAGTACTCTTCTGGCTGAAAGTTTTTAATTTCATTTTCACGATCAATAATCATGCGCAGTGCTACAGATTGTACACGTCCTGCTGATAAACCTTTTTTTACTTTCTTCCAAAGAATCGGACTAATGTTATACCCTACTAATCGGTCTAACATACGTCTAGCTTGCTGGGCATCCACTAAATCCATGTTAATGGAACGAGGGTTCTTAAAAGATTCAAGAATTGCATCTTTTGTAATTTCATTGAAGACGACACGGCAATCCGAATGAATATCAATATTTAACGCAGTCGCAAGGTGCCAAGCAATTGCTTCTCCCTCGCGGTCTGGATCGGCTGCTAGATATATTTTCTTAACTTTTTTAGCCGCAGACTTTAGTTCCTGTAAAACAGGACCTTTACCGCGAATTGTAATATATTTTGGTTCGTAGTTATTTTCAGTATCAATGCCCATTTGGCTACGTGGTAGGTCTCGAACATGCCCGACCGACGCTTTTACTTTGTATTTTTTTCCTAAATAACGCTCAATTGTTTTTGCTTTTGCTGGTGATTCTACAATCACTAAATAATCCGCCATCTATGTCTCCCCCTTAGCGAGGTCTAATGCTAATTTTTTTAAGTTACCTGTTGCAAAATGTATAACAGATTTTAAGATAATGCAACTTTTTTTCAATTTTTGCTAGAAAAGAGCGCTAGTGTTTCAACGATTTGATAGCCGTTACACACAGGAATAGCTCCTTCTAAAATTAACTTATTTGTCCCTTTTGACTGCTCAGCATCAATCGGCCCCGGCACAACAAAAACATCCTTTCCTTGCTCTAATGCGCATTCAGTTGTAATAAGGGTGCCACTTCTCAGTGCCGCTTCTGTCACTACTAATGCTTGCGACAGACCACTAATTATGCGATTGCGCATGGGAAAGTGCCATTTTTCCGGTTTTATATAAGGTGGATATTCTGTGACAAGTAATTGACACTCTGCCATTTTTTTAGCAAGAGCTTGGTTTTCTTTTGGATAAACATGATGAAAACCATGTCCCAGCACAGCAATTGTTTTTCCACCCACCTTAATTGTTGCCTCATGAGCCATTGTATCTGCTCCACGTGCAAGCCCACTCACGACCGTGTATTCGTGTTCAACAAGCGGCGGGACAATTAAGTCCATTGCAGTCTTTGTATAGGCTGTAGCCTTTCTAGAGCCTATAATAGCTACCTGTTTATTACTTGCTAACAGTGAATATTGACCTTTCACATACAATACAGTAGGTGGACTTGGTATTTCAAATAATTGCGCTGGATAATAAGGGTGATGAAAGGGTATGGGGAAAATATTAGCCTGTGCATAGGCTTCTTCAAACGACAAGCTAATTATGCGCTGAAAACTTTGAGACATTCGCTGCGCTTTTGACAATGGCATTTGTAATGCTTTCGCAATCTCAGTCGGATGCGCTTCTTCAAAATAACTTAATACATCCACCGGGGACAATAACTGTTGAAGTTTTTGGAGTGGTAATGGATATATATAATGCAAAGCTAGCAGTCTCTGTAGATCTACTGAAAAAACCATTTAAAAGCCTCCTTTTTTAATAGAAGAAATTAAATGACCGCATTTTTCATTTCACCACAATAAAAGCAGAAAAGTGTATTTGCGTCCGCTCGCATACACGCCTGCGAAAAAAGTTACGACCTAGGCAGCGCAAATACCTAGACAGAGAAAAAGATGTAGCCACAATGTGCTACATCTTCCATTTTAATGGGTTTTACACTTTTCGTATAGCCCTTTTTCTTTAATTACTTTAATAAGTGTTTCACCAATCACTGATGGCGTTTCCGCAACTTCAATGCCTGCTGCATTCATTGCCTTAATTTTTTCAGCTGCTGTTCCTTTACCACCAGAAATAATGGCACCTGCGTGGCCCATTCGTTTTCCTGGAGGAGCTGTTTGACCACCGATAAAGCCAACGACAGGTTTTGTCATATTTGCTTTGATCCATTCAGCTGCTTCTTCTTCAGCTGTACCACCAATTTCTCCAATCATGACAACTGCGTATGTCTCTGGGTCATTGTTGAATGCTTCAAGTGCATCGATAAAGTTTGTCCCATTAACTGGGTCTCCTCCAATTCCAACGGCTGTTGTTTGACCAATACCAGCTTGTGTTAATTGGTGAACTGCCTCATATGTTAATGTACCAGAACGAGAAACAACCCCTACATGACCTTTAGTATGAATATATCCTGGCATAATACCAATCTTACATTCATCAGCTGTAATAACACCTGGACAGTTTGGACCTACTAGGCGTGTTTTTTTGCCTTCCATATAGCGTTTAACTTTTACCATATCAAGGACAGGAATATGCTCTGTAATACAAATTGTTAATTCTAGTTCAGCGTCCACAGCTTCTAAAATCGCATCCGCTGCAAATGGTGCAGGTACGTAAATAACCGATGCTGTTGCGCCTGTTGCCGCTACAGCTTCTGTCACTGTATTAAATACAGGAACACCCTCTATTTCAAGACCACCCTTACCAGGTGTTACGCCTGCTACGATTTTTGTACCGTAGTCAAGCATTTGCTTTGTATGGAATAGCGCTGTTTCGCCTGTAATCCCTTGTACAATTACCTTTGTATCTTTGTTAATAAATACAGCCATTGTTCTCCCTGCCTTCCTTAGCCTACTAGTTCCACAATTTTTTGTGCACCGTCAGCCATTGAATCCGCTGCTACGATGTTTAAACCAGATGCGTTTAAAATTTCTTTTCCAAGCTCTACATTCGTACCTTCTAAACGAACTACTAACGGTACAGCTAAACCAATTTCTTTTGCTGCTGTTACGACACCTTCAGCAATAATGTTACATTTCATAATACCACCGAAAATGTTGACAAAAATTCCTTTTACATGTGAATCAGAAAGGATTATTTTGAATGCTTCTGTTACTTTTTCAGCTGTTGCGCCGCCCCCTACATCAAGGAAGTTAGCGGGACTTCCGCCGTAGTAGCTGATTGTATCCATTGTCGCCATAGCAAGACCAGCACCATTTACCATACAGCCGATGTTGCCATCCAACGAAATATAGCTTAGGTCATATTTTGAAGCCTCGATTTCTTTTGCATCTTCCTCATCAAAATCGCGTAATTCGACAATATCTTTATGACGGTACAATGCATTCGCATCGAAGTTGAATTTAGCATCTAATGCTATAACATCCCCTTGTCCAGTTACAACAAGTGGATTAATTTCTACAATTGAAGCATCCTTGTCGATAAATGCTTGATATAAGCCTAACATTAACTTAACAGCTTTCCCTACAAGGTTTGCTGGAATATTCATATTAAACGCCATGCGACGTGCTTGGAAGCTTGTTAAGCCAATTACTGGATCAACAACCTCTTTGAAGATTTTTTCTGGGTGTGCTTCCGCTACTTCTTCAATATCCATGCCGCCCTCTTCAGAACCCATCACCGTTACACGAGATGTAGCGCGGTCTAATACTAGACTTAGATAATACTCTTTTTGAATATCAGAACCCTCTTCAATGTACAAGCGTTTTACTTCTTTGCCTTCTGGACCTGTTTGATGTGTCACTAAAACTTTCCCTAATAATTCCTTTGCGTAAGTACGCACTTCATCAAGGTTCTTAGCGATTTTTACACCACCTGCTTTACCGCGTCCACCCGCATGAATTTGCGCCTTGACTACAGTAACGTTTGAGCCAAGTTCCTTCGCTACCTTCACTGCTTCATCAGGGGAAAAAGCTACTTTTCCGTTGGGTACAGCTACACCATATTTTCTCAGAAGTTCTTTCCCTTGATATTCATGGATATTCATAATACATCCTCCCATCAAACATTTACAAAATTGTTTTACTAACATACCTATTCTAACTAAAGATTCTGATAAAGTCTACACTTTGTCCTTTGTTCGGATATTATTGTTTATTATGACGTTTTTCTCTGTTTTGTGTACTAAAACAGAGAATTCTAAAAATCAGAATACTTTATTTTTTCTATTATTTTGTCCATGTTGTTGGTCTAAACGATAAATAAATGCAAATACTTCGGCCACAGCTTGATATAATTCTTCAGGTATCGACTCATTTAAATCTAATTGTCCAAGTAATTGCACAAGGTTGGGATCCTCATAAATCGGTACATCATGCTCATTTGCACGTGCTAATATGTTTTCCGCAACTTTCCCTTTTCCTTTTGCCACTACCGTCGGGCTATCAAACCTACCCTTCTGATAAGTAAGGGCAATTGCTTCTTTTCGAATAATTTTTTCATCACTCATATGCGGAAATCCACCCCGCTATGTCCCTCCTGCTGTTCTACTACAGTGAGTATTTTTTCAGGTTTAAGTTTAGCTTTTTCAAATTGTTTAATAAAAACACCTGATAGCTGATATTCTTTTTCTGCTAAGCCTGCTTTTAACGCCGCTTTTAGTGGCTCTGCAAGCGGGGAGATATCAACATTTTCATTGAATACCGTCACAGAAACGACACGATTTTGAACTTGCATATCAATAACTGTCTCTTGCATTGATGCCATTTGTAGGTAGAATAAAATGCGCGCATAATTGGCATCAATTTTACCATCATCCTTCATACGTCCGTTCCACTGTAGGGTTGCATCCATCTTTTTCCCAAAAAATTCAAGTGGAACTTGCATAACTAGTTGATGCTGATGTCCACTTTCACCGGATGCAAGTTGCATACCATTCATACGTGTCATTAACATTTCTGCCGCTTCCCTCAGTTGAGGAGTAACCTGCGCCTCCTGCAACAATGTATGAAGCTGCGGCTTTAATTGATGAGCAATCGACTGTAAATCAGCAGACTTATTAGCAAGCGCTGCCTCATAGCTAATTCCCAGACTTTTTAAGACCGTTTTAAGTGCATGTTCCATCGCTTTACTATCCATTGAACTTTGTACATGAGCATCTGCTTGTGTAAGTATTTGCTGAATCATTGGTTGTGGGGATTCAATTCCAGCCTTCACGAGATTACGCATCAATGCTTCGTTTTGGGTAGGCGTGACTAATTCACGGTTTACTAGGGACAATAATTGATCTTTTGATGATAAACCATTTGAATCTTGAGTAAATAAGCGTTCTGGTGTATTTTGGGCAAATGCCTTAATGAGATGTTCTTGCATTTGTTTTGCAAAAACTTCAAGTGCTTGCTTACTTGGCGGCAATTGACTAAATCTGTCGATTATTTGATGTAGTTGTTGCTTTTGTTCATTCGTTAATAAGTTTTGGCCTGTCGTCCATGTTTTTAGCTGTTCAATGAGCTGTGCTGTATTTTCAGGCTTTGCTGTTAAAATTGCTTGAATAGCCTGCCCTGCCTGATGCATTGTAGTTGGTTGTGTCTTTGAATTGTTTGCCATTAGCGTAGACCAATTTTGTAATGTCGCTTGCTGTGGTAGCACGCCAGCATCTTTCAAAACATGCAAAGCTTGTAAGCGCTCACTCATTGAGCCAGCATCATTACTCACTATTTGTATAGATTTTGCAAGCATTAAGCTGCCAGTTTCCACTTCAAACGGCTTGGCAATTGCTTGTACTTGTTGCATTAAATTTTGCTTTAGGTTTTCCGCTAACATTGTATCCTTAGCTAACAACTGTGCAAAGGCATCCATTGTAGCCGACATTCCCGCTGTTTTTTGCCCGCTGACAAGTGCTTGAAATATGTCATTGGTCATGGGCATTTTAAGCTCGACCATTTTTTGCAAAGCTAGTAATGCGTCTGCCTTCGATATGCCTTCTGGCAATGCTTTTAGCCACATCTCTGCTTGTATAAGTTGTTCCTTAGAAATCGGTATTTGTGCCTTCATAAAATGCGCTAACACTTGCTGCATTTCAGTTGTTTTAGGTAAATTCATCGATTCAAGTAACTGATTCATCTGTTGTGTCGGAGAGGTTGTTTGTGCCATGGGACCTGTGACAACCTTCAGCTCTGTTTGAGAGCTTGTACCTGTCACTTGAAAGAAATGAGCATCACCAGCTTTAAGAGGTACTTCAAGTTTTGCAATTAGTTTCTGGTTGCCCACTTGTATCTCTGCCATTTGATCTGGGAATAGTTGTTTAATGGTGCCATGAAACACTTGCCCTTGCTTTAATGCTAGGGGCTGGTTAGCTGGCGTTAATGCAGTTTGTTGCATTTGTATCGAATTAAATGATGTGGCTGTCATATTGATACTCCTTTCTTACATTGATTTTATGGGTTCAAACGACTTGCGATGATGTATCGTCGGTCCGTATGTTACAAGCGCTTCTAGATGTTGCTTCGTTCCATATCCTGCATGTTGCGCAAAGCCGTACATAGGAAATTCCTTGTCCAATTGTTCCATATACTCATCTCGTGCAGTTTTCGCTAAAATGGAGGCTGCTGCAATTGCTAGGCTTTTTGCATCTCCTTTAATAATGGCATCTTGTGGAATAGCAATCGGTAATGTCATCGCATCAACAAGTACATAATTTGGCTTTACAGACAACGTTTCCACACTCGTCTTCATGGATTGTTTTGTAGCTTCATAAATATTTAAAGCATCAATTTTTTCCGTTGATTGAAAATGAATAGAGTAACTGATAGCATGCTTTTTCACAAGTGCTGCAAAGGCATTGCGTTTATCCTTCGATAACTGTTTTGAATCATTTAAACCAACAAGTTCTTCACAGTCTTTTGGCAAAATAACGGCTGCTGTTACAACTGGCCCTGCTAGCGGCCCACGCCCTGCCTCATCAACACCAGCAATCAAAGCATCTGCCTCGCCATAACTTTGATCGAAGTCTATTTTTGCTTGATGTGCCAGTAATAGCTGTTGTTTTTTGTGCTGACACTTTTTCCAACTTAGCCAAGCCTTTTGCACACCTGCACGTTCATCGGTTGCAATCTCAGTCATCCATTCGTGCCAGTCCTCGGCCGTTTTCAATGCTGTAGTAATCTCTTTAATAGTTTTCATATGTTACTCCCTTTTATCACTCTATATCATTTATCGGCAACATGTGCCATTCCTAAAAGAAAAACTGTCACGCTCACAATTTATTGTGTGAGTATGACAGTTTTTTGCAAGTATTATTGCTGCTCTGCTTCCTTGTCAAGCTGTTCGTTAACAAAGTCAAATGTTAGTTTTCCTAGTTGTAAGCCACGAATATCACGCACGATAAGTTGTGCTACTTGGTCATAATCGATTTCGCCCCCTGTGCTAAAAACACGGCGTAGCTTACCAATATGATCGAAAGTTTCAACTAAATCTTCATGAATAAATTGAAAGCCATATCGCTCTTCCATACGTGTTGGATAATGATCCGATAAGAAGCGCAGACCATATACGGCCAAATCCTCCATATTTGTAATGGTATCTTTTATAGCCCCTGTTAACGCCAACTTATAACCTACTTCTTGATCTTCAAATTTTGGCCATAGAATACCTGGCGTATCAAGCAATTCAAGCTCTTTACCGACTTTTATCCATTGCTGTGCTTTTGTCACACCGGGCGTGTTACCCGTTTTCGCAATGTTTTTTTTGGCTAAGCGATTAATAAGTGTTGATTTGCCAACGTTTGGAATACCTACAATCATTGCACGAATGGCTCTTGGCTTCATACCACGGGCTTTCATGCGGTCAAATTTTTCTTTTAAAATTTCTTGGGCTGCTTTTGTTACAAGCTGTAAACCTTTACCTTCAAGGGAGTTGATGGCCACTGCTTTGTGTCCACGTTTCGCAAAGTACTCCACCCATTTGCGCGTTTCCTGTTCATCCGCCATATCTGACTTATTTAATATTAGCAGACGCGGTTTTTGGTTAATTACTTCATCAATCATTGGATTACGTGAAGATAATGGTAAACGTGCATCGATTAATTCAAATATTATATCTACTAGTTTTAATTTTTCTGTTACTTCACGTCGGGCCTTTGCCATATGCCCAGGGAACCATTGTATGGTCATTGCAATACCTCCTAATAAAAAAGCGCATTCCCGCCTTTTAGCACGCGACAAGCATTGGAGAGCCCGAAGCAAAACTTTGGAGTCAAAGTGATCTCAGCGTGCAGCGAGAATGCGAGACATTGTTAAGAAACTAATTCTTCTTTATACGTTAAGAAAAAGGGAGTGTTAGCCTCTCCCTTTCATACACTACTTTACAATTTTAATATCGTTAAATGGCCAGAAAATAAGGCTTGTATTGCCAATAATTTCTTTCTGTTCGACGATGCCAATATGCCGGCTATCCTTACTATAACGACGGTTATCGCCCATAACAAAAACATAGCCTTCTGGAATTACATCAAGCGAAACATCGATGTCCTTTAACGTAAAATCTTCTGTTAACGTACCTTCTGTAATTTCTGCTTTATAAGCATCTAAATATGGCTCGTCTATAGCTTCACCATTAATATATAATTGATCATCTTTATATTCCAATGTGTCGCCTGGTAACCCAATTACACGTTTAATGTAATTTTTTTGCTCCGGTGCATGGAACACAACGATATCAAAGCGTTTAGGTTCGCCAATTTTGTAACCGATTTTGTTGACAATCATACGGTCGCCATCTTCAAGGGTTGGCATCATGGACTCACCATCTACTGCAATTGGTGTAAATAAAAAATAACGAATAACTGCTGCAATCGCAAATGCAATTAAAAGCGCCTTTGTCCATTCCCATAATTCATTCTTTTCTTTCACTTGTTTTTCCATCGAGAATTGCCCCCTTGTCTATCTTCATTTTAGATGATAGCTATTTAAGATGACAAGCAAAAAGAAAAGGGGCTTGCTACACAAGCCCCTCACTTTTAAGTCATAATTATCGAATTTCTTTAATACGAGCAGCTTTACCACGTAAGTTACGTAGGTAGTAAAGTTTAGCACGACGTACTTTACCACGACGTACAACTTCTAAGTTAGCGATTTTTGGTGTGTGTACAGGGAATGTACGTTCAACACCTACACCGTAAGAAATTTTACGAACTGTGAAAGTTTCGCTAATACCGCCACCACGACGTTTGATAACTACACCTTCGTATACTTGGATACGTTCACGAGTACCCTCTACTACTTTCACGTGTACCTTAACAGTATCACCAGGACGGAAAGTTGGTAGATCAGTGCGAAGCTGAGCTTTAGTAATTTCTGTAATAATGTTTGACATTGTTTTCTCTCCTTAGACAGATGCTCTTGCACGCAATCTATGCCACAGCGGAACACCGTAATTCAGTACTTCACATAGAAGTACAAAATAGATGTTATCACAAATACTCCATGCAAGCAAGCATCATTATTGTTCATTTTTTAGTTTTTCGAGATACGCTTTCTGCTTGTCCGATAATGGATACTGTTCGAATAAATCCGGGCGACGCTCAAATGTTCTTTTTAATGACTGTTCCTCACGCCATTGTTCAATTTTTGCATGATTACCTGACAGTAAAATATCAGGCACTTTCATGCCACGAAATTCTGCTGGGCGTGTATAATGCGGATGCTCAAGTAGACCCGTCGAGAATGAATCTTGTATATGTGAATCCTCTTGTCCTAAGACGCCAGGTAAAAGGCGGACAACACTATCAATAACTGTCATGGCACCTAACTCTCCACCAGTTAATACAAAATCTCCAATTGAGATTTCATCTGTCACAAGATGCTGACGTATACGTTCATCATAGCCTTCATAATGTCCGCATAAAAAAACTAATTCTTCTTCTTGAGCTAGCTCTTCTGCCTTTTTTTGTGTAAAGCGTTCACCCTGTGGGCACATCAAAATGATACGTGGCTTTTTTCCCGCTGTTATTGCCTCTACAGCGCTAAACATCGGTTCTGGCTTTAACACCATCCCCGCGCCACCACCATATGGATAATCGTCCACCTGATTGTGCTTATTGCCTGAATATACACGGATATCTGTTACTTCTAACTGTACAGCACCTTTTTCCTGTGCCTTTTTTAAAATCGAGGCACCAAACACACCTGTAAACATATCTGGAAATAGGCTTAATACATGAACATTCATCATAGCAAGCCTTCCATCACGTGTATAACGATTTTCTTTTCTTTCACATCAATATCTTTTACGATGTCTTCGATGTATGGAATGTAATGCTCTTTTTTAGCATCTTTTACAACCCATACATCGTTTGCGCCTGTTTGGAGAATATCCTTCACTTCTCCAATCATTTCACCTTCTTCAGATACAACCGCACAGCCAATAATTTCATGGAAGAAATATTCATTTTCTTTTAATAAATCATCTGCCATTTGATCTTTGGTAACTTTTAGCATACCTTCTTTAAAAGGCTCTACCAAGTTGATGTTGTTCATGCCTTCAAATGTTAGCAAGATAAAATTTTTATGGCGGCGTACTGATTGAATTGTTACCCACGTTGGCTTTTTATCGTCTTTTTTGAACGCCGCAAGTTTATTACCCACTACAAAGCGTTCCTCTTCAAAATCTGATGTCGATAATATACGTACCTCACCGCGAATACCGTGCGTATTGACGATACGGCCTACATTAAACCATTCCATCCAATTTCACCTCTATGCAATCTTTTTGCTATCCGTACTATATAAAAAAGGAAGGAACCAGCAAGCTCCCTCCTCCTTTGTTCAGATTTTCACACAACACGCTCAAAGTCACTTTGAGTCCTTTCAACACATAGAAGCACGGTTGTCAGGATTCTCCAAGCTTGAGGCCGACACGATGCCGGACATTGGGATAATACCACATTGGATGCGGAGCTACTATCCCTCGTGTAAACGAGCGTGAAAATCTTTTCTATTCAATCCAATATATCGACGTAAGTCTTTTTTTGATGGTGACTACCTGCCGCTGAATAAACAATTGTACGAATCGCTTTAGCAACCCGCCCCTGTTTGCCTATGACTTTCCCTCGATCCTCTGGATGAACAAAAAGTTTATAAACAACTCGATTTGCATTTTCGTCCGTCTCAATACGGACTTCTTCTGGATAATCGACTAACGGTAAAACGATTGCTTCAATCAGCTGCTTCAAAGACGTCTCCCCCGATTATTTACTGAATTTTTGGTTATGGAATTTCTCCATGATACCTTGTTCTGAGAACAGGTTACGCACTGTATCTGATGGTTTTGCACCGTCAGTTAACCATTTAAGAGCTTTCTCTTCATCAATGTTTACAGTAGCTGGTTGAGTTAGTGGGTTGTAAGTACCAACTGTTTCGATTTGACGACCGTCACGTGGTGAACGAGCATCTGCAACTACGATACGATAGAAAGGAGATTTTTTAGCTCCCATACGTTTTAAGCGAATTTTAACTGCCATTTTAATAGCACCTCCGAATAAGTTTCACACAAGATAGTATATTATCAATGTTTGTGATGTTTGTAAAGTGTTTTTTCTTAACACCTAAAAAATATTACTTAAATAATGAATCAAAGCCTGGTAATTTCATTTTTTTCTTACCTTTACCTGTTGCCATACCAGTCATTTGCTTCATCATTTTTTTCATTTCATCGAACTGTTTCAACAGACGATTGACCTCTTGAATCGACGTACCAGACCCTTGAGCAATTCGTTTTTTACGACTACCATTAATGATTTCTGGATTCGTTTTTTCAGCAGGCGTCATCGAGTAAATAATTGCTTCAACGTGACCCATTTGCTTATCATCAACTTTAACATTATCTAAGCCTTTGATTTTGTTTGCGCCTGGTAACATTTTTAAAATTTCATCCAGTGGGCCCATTTTCTTCACTTGTTGCAACTGCTCAACAAAATCATCTAAAGTGAAGCTTTGTGTTTTGAACTTTTCCTCTAGTTCTTTTGCTTTTGCTTCATCAACATTTGCTTGCGCTTTTTCAATAAGTGATAAAACATCACCCATACCTAAAATACGAGACGCCATACGCTCTGGGTGGAACGGCTCAAGTGCATCCATCTTTTCACCCATACCGACGAACTTAATCGGTTTCTGTGTCACTGAACGAATTGATAATGCCGCACCACCACGTGTATCCCCATCAAGCTTCGTTAAAACAACGCCTGTTATGCCAACAGCCTCATTAAAGCTTTCCGCAACATTTACTGCATCTTGACCTGTCATAGCATCCACAACAAGGAACACTTCGTCTGGTTCTTTTAACGCACGAATATCTTTTAATTCTTGCATTAAATCTTCATCGATATGCAAACGACCTGCTGTATCAATAATAACAACATCATGATGCTCTTCTTTTGCCAGTTCTATTGCTTGACGAGCGATTTCTACAGGAGATACATCAGTGCCTAATGCAAATACAGGAAGCGATAATTGCTTACCTAATGTTTGTAATTGTTGCACCGCCGCAGGACGATAAACGTCAGCCGCAACTAATAATGGTTTACGATTGTATTTCTTACGTAACACATTCGCTAATTTTCCAGAAGTCGTCGTTTTACCTGCACCTTGTAGGCCGACCATCATAATAACAGTTGGTGGCTTGGTATTAAATTTAATCGGGCTTTGTTCGCCACCCATTAGTTGCGTTAATTCGTCTTGAACAATCTTAATAACCTGTTGACCCGGAGTTAAGCTTTGCATAACGTCCACGCCGACAGCACGTTCACTTACTTTTTTAACAAATTCTTTTACTACTTTTAAGTTAACGTCCGCCTCGATTAAAGCAAATCGGACTTCACGCATCATTTCTTTGACGTCTTGCTCCGATACTTTCCCTTTACCTTTAATCTTTTGGATCGTCACTTGGAGTCGTTCCGCTAATCCTTCAAAAGCCACTGCTTTCGCCTCCTAATCCCATTCTTTCAATTGTTCAATAAGCGTTAACTGTTGCTCAGCTGTCATACTTTTTTCCGTAATCCCTGCTGTTAGCTGCGCTAGCATTTGTGTGCGTTGCTTAAATTTTTCAAGTAAACATAGTTTTTCTTCATATTCTTCAAGCATCGCTTCTGTTCGACGAATATTATCATAAACAGCTTGGCGTGAAACTCCATATGATTCAGCGATTTCTCCAAGCGAGTGATCGTCTAAATAATAAAGTTCCATATAACTTCTTTGCTTATCTGTTAATAATGCTTGATAAAAGTCGAAGAGAAAGTTCATGCGTGTTGTTTTTTCAAGTAGCATCGAATATTTCTCCCCCTGTTGTTAGTCATTTGTATCATAACGAAAAGCGCCCATCTGTGTCAAGGTAATCTCCTTGTCTAAAAGCCCTATATAGCCGATACCAGGCGTTTTCCACCTTTAGCTAGTATTTCCCTTTTAAACAATGTGATTCGCCTTTTCACAGACGAGCGTATCATCAATCCATTACGTCGCCGCATAATTCGTTTGGATGGCAAGTACAGCACAACAAACTGACCATTGTGCTACTTTCTCTGAGCAAGCATTTTACCACTGTCGCTTCGCTATAAACATTAATCCTCGTTATTTTGTAATTCCTTATCTAAACCATCAGCAAATAATCCATATACATAGCGTTCTGCATCAAATGGCTGTAAATCATCCATCTTTTCACCCAGACCAACAAATTTCACCGGAATGTGTAATTTATTACGAATGGCTAGTACAATACCACCTTTAGCCGTACCATCAAGTTTGGTTAAAACAATACCTGTCACATTTGTTGCTTCTTTAAACGTTTGCGCCTGAACAAGAGCATTTTGACCAGTTGTCGCATCTAGCGCTAGTAATACTTCATGCGGTGCATTTGGTACTTCACGTGAAATTACGCGATGTACTTTTTCAAGTTCATTCATTAAATTCACTTTATTTTGCAAACGACCTGCTGTATCACAAATTAACACGTCAGCATTACGATTTTTCGCCGCACGAATTGCATCATACATCACTGCCGCAGGATCCGATCCCTCAGATTGTTTAATAACTTCACAACCAACGCGGTCTCCCCAGACTTGTAATTGATCAATTGCGCCAGCACGGAAAGTGTCTCCCGCAGCTAATACGACGTTCTTACCTTGTGTTTTTAAGCGATGGGCAAGTTTACCAATCGTTGTCGTTTTCCCTACGCCGTTCACGCCGACAAATAAAATAACGGTTAGTTCACCCTTAGGCTGTATGTTGAGGTCAATTAAATCTTCTTCGCCTTGCTCATAGATTTCCACAAGCTTTTCGGAAATAATTGCTTGAATGCCATTTGTATCTTTAATATTTTTTCGTTGCACTTCATAGCGTAATTTATCCATCAGTTCCATCACAGTTTCGAAGCCGACATCCGCTTGCAATAATAGATCTTCTAATTCCTCAAAGAAATCTTCATCCACTTTTCTGTAACGGGCAACTAAATCATTCACTTTTGAAGTAAATGAATTACGCGTTTTTTCAAGACCAGCCTTAAATTTTTGAGTAATGGACCAGGCTGATGGTTTTTTCTCTATATCGGTATCTTCGACAGGTTGCTCCTCTACAAGAGCAATTTCCTGCACTTCTTCTTCATTTAGCTCTTCAACTACAGCCGGTGTCTCCACTATGAGAGGTTGCTCACTTACTGGTACGTCCTCTACCTTCGCTTCAACGACTTCTTCTACAGTCGTTTCTAATTGAGCAGGTTCTGTTAGGTCAACTTGCTGCTGTGCGGTAGACTCTTCTTCGTTGACATCCACTACTTTTTCTTCTTCTTCAGATGGATTGCCCATCAACTTATCTTTTAATCGTTTAAAAAAACTCATGCTTGTTCGCTCCTTTGCTCCGCAAGTACGGGTTCATCTTCTAATTTTACTGAAACAAGTTTTGATACGCCCGATTCCTGCATTGTAATACCATACAGTACATCAGCCCCTTCCATTGTACCTTTACGATGAGTAATAACAATGAATTGTGTATCAAGGCTAAATTTCTTCAAGTATTCGCTATATCGAACAACATTGGCCTCATCTAATGCTGCCTCTACTTCATCTAGAATACAGAATGGCACTGGGCGGATATTTAAAATCGAGAACAATAAAGCAATTGCCGTCAGTGCTCGCTCACCACCAGAAAGAAGGCTTAAATTTTGTAATTTCTTTCCAGGTGGTTGTGCAACAATTTCAATACCGGTTTCAAGCATATTGTCTGGCTCAAGTAACGCTAAATCCGCCTGACCTCCACCAAATAGTTCACGGAATACTAGTTTGAATTGCTCCCGAATCGCATAAAATGTATCACTAAAGCGTAGGGTCATTTCCTCATCCATTTCCTTTATAGCTTCATGTAAAGTTTCCTGTGCCGCCAGTAAATCCTCACGTTGCTCAGTTAAAAATGAATGACGTTCTAGTACACGATCATATTCCTCAATAGAACTTAAGTTAACAGGACCTAGTTCTTCAATTGATTTTTTCAACAGCTTAACGCGACGACGCATATGCTCTTCATCTTCAATCGTAAGAGCTTCATGCATCGCTTCTTCAAACGTTAGCTGATAATTTTCTTCGAGCTGTTCATTGAAATTATTCATTTCAAATTCTACGCGATTACGCTTTAATTCATTCGCACGTATTGCTTCAAGGTAGCCTTTATGTATACGTTGCATTTCCTTCAGCTGTGCTTCCAATGATGTAAGTTCTTGTTGTTGCGCAGTTTTTTCTTCTTTTTTCTGTGAAATCGTAATCTGTAACGATTCACGTCTCGATTTCCAAGAAGCAACCTGCTCATCCACTTCTTCATCACTTAGTAGTTTTGTCGATTCATCCGATTGAAGCCAGATTATTTCCTGAGAAATATTGTCGACTTTTTGACGAGCTTTGTTTAATTGTATAGCAAGCTCTGCGGTCGCTATTTGTACTTGTGACATTTGCTCCTGTATCACCGCTAATTGCGAGCGTTTCTCTGCCGATTGTTCGCGAAGAACATCTTTTTCTGTTTCGCTTTGTAACTTCACCTTACCTAGCTGTTCAACAGTTTCATTAATCGCTAATAGTTCAGTTGCAAGAGTTGCTAACCGTGCTGTTGCGACTTCTTTTTGTGCAAGTAGTCCTTCTTCTCGTGTTTTAACATCCTGTGTTTCATTCGATGCAAAAGAAACTCGTGCAGATAAGCTTTTTTCAACAACCTCTAATTCTCGAATACGACTCGCCTGTTGCATTTCCTCTTTACGCAATTGCTCGCCATCTAGTTTCAGTTTCTCAACAGTTTCACGCAATGTCGCAAGGCTCTCTTTTTCAACTGCCACAGCCTGTTCAGCACTATAAATTGACGTTTCTAATGCTTCTAACTTTGCAATTAAGCCATCTAATTCCGCTTTTCTAGTAAAGAGCGAAGATTGTTGCTTCGCTGCACCACCTGTTAACGAACCGCCCGCATTGACAATATCGCCTTCTAGAGTTACTACACGATATCGAAAACCACATAAACGGCCAATTTGGCTAGCTCCTTCTAAATTCGCTGCGACTATTACATTACCTAGCAGGTTTTCGACAATTGAACGATTCTCTTCATCAAATGTAACGAGTGCATCCGCCATTTGTACAAAAGCCGGGTGCTCAGTAGCGAGCTGTATAGCGGACAGATTGATTTTACGTGACTTCATCACGGTTTTCGGTAAGAATGTCGCACGACCAGCTCTTTTTTGTTTTAACCAATGAATGGCCTGCTGTGCATGATGCTCATTCGTTGTCACAATATGCTGGGAGGCAGCACCTAATGCCGTTTCAATAGCCTGTGAATACTTACTATTGACCTGTACTAATTCAGCAACTGCACCTTCAATTCCTTGCAACTCACCCTTATCACGCGCTAACAATACTTCTTTTACCCCGTGAAAGAATCCTGAGAAATCAGATTCTAGCTCGGCTAGCGTATCTTTTCTAGCTTTCAATTGTTGCTGATGTTGGTACGCTTTATAAAGCATTTCTTGTTTGTCGTTAAAGGATGTATTTACTTGCTTTAGCTGTATCTGCAGTGTTTCGAACTTCTCTAACTTATGCTGTAACTCGTTCGTGGTAGCAGTATACGCTACAGTAAGCGTTTCTTTTTCGCCTACAATCTGTTCAAGCTCCAGACCAAATTCATCGGTTTGGTCTGTCATACGTGCAGCCATTGCTTTTTGTTGAGCTAATTGTTGGTCAATATTTTTCAATTCATTTTTTACAGTTGCTTCTTCGTTTAACGAATCGATATAACGATTTTTTTGCTCTTCAATTTCTTGCTCTATTTCTGTGACAGAACGATTTAACGATTGCTCTAATTGCTTAATGATGTGCTTCAGCGCTGATACTTCTTGCTGTTTTTCAGTAAATAGCTCTTTCTTATCAAGTTCTTGAACAGTCAGCGTCTCCACTTCATCCTTCGCTTCCTGTAAAGATGTATTTAACTGTAATAGCTGGTTAGAAGTGTTTTGACGCTTTTCTGCCATCAAGGCTTTACGACCATCCCAACGCTCCACTTCCATTGTCGCATCAACAAGATCGGATTGACAGGCGTCTAATAAGTCATCTAGTTCTTTCAAATGCTTACGAATCTCAGTTGACTTTGTCTCTAGAGCCAAAATATTCTTCGCTTGCGATTGTTCTGTTTCAGATAGTTGTGTAAATTCTTCCTTCAGAGCATGCAAAGATTGTGCACAACTTTTTAAATCGTGCACAAGAATCGCAATATCAAAATCCTTTAACTCTGTTGACATTTGCACATAGTCTTTTGCGCTAGAAGCCTGAATAGCTAAAGGTTCTAGTCGACCATCTAACTCATGCAAAATATCTAATACGCGGTATAAGTTTTCATCTGTTTCTACAAGCTTATGCTCCGCTTTTTTCTTGCGTAATTTATACTTTAATACGCCTGCCGCCTCTTCAAAAATTGATCGGCGGTCATCAGGTCTGCTATTTAATATTTCATCGACACGGCCTTGTGAAATAATCGAAAAAGCTTCTTTACCAAGACCCGAGTCCATAAACAAGTCCGTAATATCCTTCAGGCGACACTGCTGGTTATTTAGTAAATATTCACTATCACCTGAACGGTATACGCGTCTTGTTACACTTACTTCTGTATATGGAAAAGCGATTTGCTCATCAGTATTATCTAAAATCAACGTTACCTCTGCAAAGTTCAGTGGCTTTCGAGAGTCACTCCCAGCAAAAATAACATCTTCCATTTTTGCTCCACGTAACGACTTTGCCGATTGCTCTCCGAGTACCCAACGAATAGCATCGGTCACATTACTTTTTCCGCTGCCATTTGGTCCGACAACAGCAGTAACACCTGGTACAAAATCAATACCAATGCGCTCCGCAAAAGATTTAAAGCCAATCACTTCCAGTCGTTTTAGGAACATATTAAGCCTCCTCTTTAGCAGACTGCGCACGCATAGCATGCATAGCACATTGTGCAGCTTGCTGCTCGGCTTCTTTTTTTGATTTTCCTCGACCAATACCAAGCTCTTGTCCATTTAGTAACACGCTCGATACAAATGTACGATTATGGGCAGGACCCTTCTCATCGATAATTTCGTAATGTAGAAGGCCATTATTCGTTTGTTGCACCATTTCTTGTAACTGACTCTTGAAATCCATCACATGCGAAAAAGCACCGATTTCTACCTTTGGGAACACGACTCGTTCTAAAAATGTCACGACCGTTTGTAAGTCCTGATCTAGATATAGGGCACCTACAAATGATTCAAATACATCTGCAAGTAGCGCTGGACGTTCCCGACCACCTGTTAATTCCTCACCTTTTCCAAGTAACACAAAGCGACCAAAGCCTAATTCATTTGCAAAAATAACAAGTGACGGCTCACAAACAATTGACGCACGCAGTTTCGTTAATTCGCCTTCGCTCATATGTGGGTATTTCTCAAAGAGGTATTTAGAAACAGATAGTTCAAGTACAGCGTCACCTAAAAATTCTAGACGCTCATTATCCGTAAACAATTTACGGCGATGCTCATTCACATAAGATGAATGTGTGAATGCTTGATACAATAAATTTTTATTTAAAAATGTGATATTCAATTCATGCTGTAACAGCTCGAATTGATTGCGTACTTTCTCAGGAAGTACGCCTGATTTCTGCATAATTCCTTTTCTTTTCATAGCCATTGAACAATCTGCCTTCCTAATAGTTTCTACCGTATTAGTGTACCTTTTTCAAGGCGTTTATGCAAAAGTATTTCCACCAAAATGCAATGTTTTGGAAATTTTTTCACAAATTGATTTAGAAAATGAAAAAAGGCACGTTCTGCGTTCGATAAACGAACCATTACGTACCCTTTCAAATACACCTTGCCGTATTGGCAAACAGATTTTGAACTGTGCTTGCAATTCAAAATCTGCGACATCTGCCAAAGGCTTTAACTTTATTCAGCTAACGTTGACTGCTTATTGATTAAACTGAATATGCATTCATTTCTGCACCCATCAAGGTGAACGACTGCTGCTGAATAAAGTTAAAACAAAATTAGCTTATTTTACTTTCGATGTATGAAATTGCAGTACCAACCGTTGAGATTTTTTCAGCATCTTCATCAGAAATTTCCATATCGAATTCATCTTCAAGCTCCATAACAAGCTCAACTACGTCTAATGAGTCAGCACCTAAATCATCACGGAAAGAAGCTTCAAGTGTTACTTCGCTTTCTTCTACACCTAAACGGTCCACGATTACTTTTGTTACTCGTTCTAATACAGTAGTCAAATCTTTCACCTCCCCTCACATGATTATACAAAAAATCAATTTCTATGCCCATTACATATTATTACATCACCATGCCGCCGTCTATATGTAACGTCTGACCAGTCATATAGTTAGCATCGTCTGAAGCTAGAAAAACAACTGCTTTAGCAATATCTTCTGGCTGACCAAGCTTCGCTAACGGAATTTGTGTAAGCATGCCTTGTTTTAATTCTTCTGGTAGCTGATCTGTCATTTCTGTTTCAATAAAGCCTGGTGCAATAGCATTAACTAAAATATTACGAGACGCCAATTCCTTAGCAGTTGTTTTTGTCAAACCAATAACACCTGCTTTGGCAGCAACATAATTGGCCTGCCCAGCATTGCCTGCCACACCAACTATCGACGAAATATTAATAATACGTCCTGTCCGTTGCTTCATCATTTGACGCGTTACCGCTTTTGTACAAAGGAAAACACCCTTTAGATTCGTGTCTAAAACATCATCCCATTCGTCTTCTTTCATACGCATCAATAAATTATCACGTGTAATACCCGCATTATTGACTAAAATATCAAGTGAGCCAAATGTTTTGACTGCCGCATCCATTAACGCCGTAACTTCTTCAGATTTTGAGACGCTTGCTTGTACTGCAATCGCCTCACCACCATTCGCTTGAATTAAAGTAACAACTTCCTCAGCTTTTACCTGCGAGCCACTATAATTGACTACAATTTTAGCTCCCTCTTCAGCAAGCTTCAACGCAATCGCACGTCCTATCCCTCGTGAAGCACCCGTTACAACCGCTACCTTACCATTTAATTTATGCATTGATAGTCCACTCCTTTGACGCTTCTAATAGTGCTTCTAATGATGCTTCATCATACACACAATACGTTGCCACAGATCGATCTATTTTCTTCACTAAGCCACTTAAAACTTTGCCCGGTCCACATTCGATAAATACCTCAACGCCCTTAGCAATCATTTCACGAACAGAAGCTTCCCACTGTACAGCACTGTATACTTGTTCCACTAATTCATGTTGAATCGCAGAAACATCCTGTAATTCATTCGCCATAACGTTGCCTATTACCGGGATTTGTGGCGCGGATAAAGCAATATCATCTAATGTTACACGTAATTTTTCAGAAGATGGTCGCATTAATTCTGAATGGAATGGACCACTTACTACTAATGGAATCGCACGTTTTGCACCCGCTTCTTTTGCTGCTACAGATGCTTTTTCAACGCCTTCCTTTGTACCAGAAATGACAATTTGACCTGGACAGTTAACATTGGCTACCTGGACAGCATCTCCCGTAGCTGTTACCTGTTCAGTTACATCATGTAATGCATTCAATTCCATTCCAAGAATAGCCGCCATTGCACCTTGCCCTGCCGGTACTGCTTCGTTCATATATAAACCGCGTTTGTGTACAACAGATATGGCATCATCGAAAGACAGCACACCTGCAATAACTAATGCACTATATTCGCCAAGGGAATGACCAGCTGCGAAATCAGGCGTAACGCCAGCTGCACGCAATTTCTCTGCTACCATTACACCTGTCGTTAATAGCGCCGGCTGTGCATTGTATGTCAACGTCAATTCCTCTGCTGGTCCCTCTAACATTAACTTTGATAGTGCAAATCCTAAAGCCTTGTCTGCATTTTCATAAAATGCTTTGCTCTCTGCCGCGTTTTCTACAAATTCTTGCCCCATCCCAACTGCTTGTGAGCCTTGGCCAGGAAAAATAAATGCAATTTTCGTCATTTGTCATGAATCCCCTTTGTTAGTCAATTTCTATGCGACGCACTGTGTCAGTAATCGTTGGTATGACTGTATGCTCTACCATCGTATTAGCTTGGCGAATCGCACTAAAGATTGCTTTGCCATTTGATGAGCCATGAGCCTTAATAACAGGTGCTTGCAGGCCAAATAACCCTGCTCCACCATACTCTGTGTAATCCATTTTATTTTTTAAGTCACGTAAATTATTTTTCATAAGTGCCGCTGAAATTTTTGTTTTTGTAGAAGACATAAACGCCTCTTTCAACATCGTAAATAACGCGCCAGCTGTTCCTTCAATCGATTTCAACACCATATTACCCGTAAAACCGTCTGTCACAACAACATCCGCAACCCCTTCAAGTAAATCACGCGCTTCTACGTTACCGATAAAGTTCAATTCGGCTTCTTTTAGTAATTCGAAAGCCGCCTTCGTTAAATCATTGCCTTTTTTATCTTCTGTACCGATATTTAAAAGTCCAATACGTGGCTTTTGAAGTCCCCCAACCTTTTTAGCGTAAATATCGCCCATTATTGCATATTGCAATAAATGTTCAGGTCGTGCATCCGCATTCGCCCCTAAATCAAGCATTAAAAATCCTTTGCCATCAAGTGTTGGTAATGTCGTTGCTAAAGCTGGACGTGCGATTCCTTCAATACGACCGACTTTAAATAAACCACCTGCCATTAATGCACCCGTATTGCCAGCCGATAGACATGCATCAGCCTTACCTTCCTCCACTGCATCCATCATTCGCGCCATTGATGAGTCCTTTTTACGTCGAACAGCACGTGCCGGATCGTCAGTACCTTCTACCACTTCTTCACAATGAACAATCGTTAGTCGATCATGCATTTTTAAAAATGGCTCAAGCTTCTCTTGCTGTCCATATAATTGAATTTCCAAATTTGGAATTTGATTTAATGCCAATAAAGCACCTTCCACAACTGATTTTGGTGCGTTGTCGCCACCCATTCCATCAAGCGCTAATTTCATGATTGTTCACCTTTACCTTTCGTGCGGTACATATCAAATTCGCCAACAAAGACTGTTTCACCGTTAACAGTAGATAGTACCTCCACTTTCGTACGATGATGTCCATCATCTCTTCCGATAACGACAGCCTTCGTAATAACACGATCTCCGGCTTTCACAGGTTTCACAAATGTAATATTGGAGTGCACTGTTAAGGCCAGTTCATCATCAATAACCGCTACCGCTAATGAGTTTGCCTGTGCAAATAAATGATGTCCGCGCGCGATGCCATTGCGCTGAAAAACATGTTCTTCTTTTACGTCAAAAATAGATAATGCACGACTATCTAATTCAATATCAATAATTTCACCGATTACTTCATCAATCGGCAAAGATTTCACTTCATTTTCATAGGTTTTCGAAGCCACATCTTTAATTCGTTCACGCAATTCAGGAATTGCTAATTCCATACGATCTAAACGAATCGTTTGGACACTTACCTGAAACTCTGATGCTAGCTGTTCATCTGTGACGAATGGATTTTCCGCAATCGTTTCAGATAGTAATCGCTGTCGCTCTTTTTTCGTTCGTCTCAACGTCATTCGCCACCTTTTTAGTTGTTATTAGCACTTGGTACTAATATCAGTATATAGAGTATAAAAAAAGAATGCAAGACCTGTTTTCAAAAACAGTGCTTGCATCCCTCTTAATCAAAGCGTTCACCTAGTAAGACACCTGACGTTTCTAACATTTGGCGCAAATATTTATAAGCCTCATCATGCCAAAACGCATCACTTTCAATCATGTCAGTTGCATCTTTCCGTGCAGTTTCAAGCGTTCTATAGTCATGCACTAAATCTGCCACTTTAAAATCAGGCAAGCCACTTTGTTTGCGCCCAAAGAAGTCACCCGGTCCCCGTAGCTCCAAATCTTTTTCAGCTAGTCGAAAGCCATCATTTGTTTCTGTCATCGACTGCATTCGCTCTTTACCTTCATCTGATTTTGGATCGGCAATAAGTACACAATACGACTGATGTTCGCCACGACCAACACGGCCACGTAGCTGATGCAATTGCGCTAAGCCGAAACGCTCAGCGTCGTAAACAACCATAAACGTTGCATTCGGTACGTTGACACCAACTTCTACGACCGTAGTAGAGACAAGCACTTGAATGTCACCTTCACTAAATGCACGCATTACCTCATCTTTTTCATCCGCCGGCAAACGACCGTGCATCAACCCCACTTTATGGCGTCCATTAAAATGCACTGCAAGCTGCTCATATATATCAACCGCATTTTGCACGTCAAGCTTGTCTGACTCTTCAATAAGCGGACAAATGGCATACGCTTGTCTCCCTGCTGCCAGCTCCAACTCTAATTTAGATAAGACAGAACTAAGTTGTTCCTTTTTCATCCAATGTGTTTCAATTTGCTTACGCCCCGCTGGCATTTCATCAATCATCGACACATCCATTTCACCAAATGCCGTAATGGCAAGTGTTCGCGGTATTGGCGTTGCTGTCATAAAGAGCACATCAGGATTTTCACCTTTATCACGTAATATCCTACGTTGCTCAACCCCAAAACGATGCTGTTCATCGGTTATCACAAAGCCTAGATTTCGAAAAATCACATCTGGCTGAATAAGTGCGTGCGTACCGATGACAATATCTATTTCGCCTTTTTCCAGCGCTTCCAAAAGCAAGCGGCGCGCTTTCGTTTTTGTCGAGCCTGATAACAAAGCTATACGTATACCAAATGGCTCGAACCACGCGATTAAATTTTCCGCATGTTGTTCAGCTAAAATTTCAGTTGGTGCCATTAACGCCCCTTGAAAGCCTGCAGTGACAGCTGCATATAAACATATAGCCGCAACAACTGTCTTTCCTGAGCCAACATCTCCTTGAAGCAAGCGGTTCATACGATGTGGTTCTTTTAAATCTTTGCAAATCTCATTAACGACCCGTTTTTGCGCCCCTGTTAATTCATACGGTAATGAATCAATAAATTCACGCACCTTTTGCAAATCAAATTGCACCACCGTACCATGCTCACTATCTTTTCGTATTTTGCGTAATGCTTGGATACGTAGCTGAAAGTTTAATAATTCCTCGTAAGCAAAGCGTCTTCTTGCCTGCTTTGCATGTTGTGCATCCACCGGAAAATGAATACCCTCAAGCCCGTCCCGCATTGATACAAGCTTATACGATGCTTGTAAATGTTCTGGTATCGCATCTGGTAATTCTACGGCAAAGTCATCAAGTACCTGTCGCATATATTTACGAAAACGTTTTTGCGGTATCAAACCTTTAAGGCTATACACGGGTTCAAAATCTACTTGACCGGTTTTTGGACCAAAAGTTACAGTCGTTCCATTAATAACTTGTCTTCCTCGATCCCATTTCCCAGTTACGGTAATCATAGAACCTGGTACAAGCTTTTGTTTTAAATAGTTTTGGTTAAAAAATACAACTTTCACTAAATGACGTCCTGCTAGCACAGTCACTTGCAAACGGGATTTATTTCGTCCTAAGAACAGCACAGTCGGCTCACGTTCCACTTTACATTCAACAGTGACCCGCTCATTATGTGGCGTCTGTGCTAGATCTTTTAAACGAAAATCCTCGTGTCGATGTGGAAATGTCCACAATAAATCGGATAGTGTCTCGATGCCTAATGCTTCTAGATGCGCTGCTGTTTCTTTCCCGACTCCCTTTAAATCAGAGACGGGACTGATTAATTCAGTCACCTTGCACGACAGCTCCTCCGAATATCTTCGCCGCGAGTGCCTTCCCTGTTGGTGTTGCTGCTAGACCACCACGCGCCGTTTCTTTTAAATTCGGACTCATCGACAAGCCGATACGATACATTGCTCCTATTACTTCATCACAAGGGATGCGACTCGTTACACCTGCAAGTGCCATATCTGCAGCCACCAGTGAGTTTGCAGCTCCCATCGCATTACGCTTCACACAGGGTACTTCTACCAATCCTGCTACTGGATCACATACGAGCCCTAGCATATTTTTGAGTGTAATAGCGAAACCTTCTGCACATTGCTGCGGTGTACCACCTGCCATCTCCACAATAGCTGCAGAAGCCATACCTGCGGCTGAACCAACCTCTGCCTGACAGCCACCTTCAGCACCTGAAATAGAAGCATTATTGGCTACAACGAAACCAAAAGCACCCGATGTAAACAAATAACGAATCATTTGTTCACGTGTTGGATTTAGCTTATTTTTCACTGCAAATAATGTACCTGGTACAACACCCGCTGAGCCAGCTGTCGGTGTTGCACAAATTGTACCCATCGCCGCGTTGACTTCATTTGTTGCAACCGCTTTACTAACGGCATCTAACAATAAATCCCCCGATAGTGAATTCCCTTGTGCAATATAATTTTGTAGCAGTACGGCATCTCCACCTGTTAAACCTGTCACAGACTGTACGCCATTTAAACCACGCTCAACTGCTTCTTCCATAACTGTTAAATTACGGTCCATTTGCTGCATGATCTCTTCGCGTGTCCGTCCACTTATTAACATTTCTTGCTCTATCATCAGTTCTGAAATTAATTTACCTTCTTGTTCTGCACGCGCAACAAGCTCGCGTACATTGTGAAACAATACGTCCATATTGTCACGCCTCCTTAGTTATTAATTTTCGACACTTTCGTAATATATGGAATTAACGAAATCTGCTGTAATATTTTTTCTTCAATGTTTTGATCAACCTCAATCACCATAAGAGCCGTTAAACCACGTTCAATACGTGAAACCTCCATATGACCGATATTCACATCATGCATAGCCAAGCAGTTTGCAACATTGGCAATACAGCCAGCACGATCATCATGCACAACAAGGATAGCTGGCATTCCACCAGTTAAACGTAGTTTGAAGCCATTAACCTCACTTACCTCTATTTTACCACCGCCGATAGAAATTCCAACTATCGACATCTCCCCCTCATCATCTCCAAGGACAAGACGGGCCGTATTGGGATGTTCTGTATTGGCCGTTTCTGGAATGAACTCAAACTCTAATCCTGCTTTTTCAGCGTCCGCAAACGCTGTTTTAATACGCTCATCAAATGTATCATAATTTAATAAGCCTCCAATTAATGCTACATCTGTCCCATGCCCTTTATACGTTTCAGCAAAAGAACCGTATAAATGAATCTTCACCCATTTCGGCTGTCTTCCAAACAAATCTCGTGCAACTCTTCCGATACGCGCTGCACCTGCCGTATGAGAGGAAGAAGGCCCAATCATCACTGGTCCAATAATATCAAATACCGATGTAAACTTCATACAAGCACCCCTCTATTCTATTCATATAATAATATTTATTTTTACTTATATCATGCTTGATAGTTACTATAAAAGTAAAGCACTACTTTATCAACTTTCAGAAAATTAACACTACTATAACTTCTTCTTTGTACATGGTCGACTATTTATGTCTTTCTCTCTAATACAGTCATTTCTAAATACCACTGAACCAATATTTGTAAACACTTTGTCCTCTAGATAAATACATTCAGTTACCTCTTTCTTGCTATTCCAGTGATATTCTTATATTCAATATCCCTTAGCCATAAACAAAAGCAGTACACGACTTGTGCACTGCTTCGCTTGATTCATCTCAAGGTTACTGTTAATTATTCTACAGAAATAATATACGGATATAATCCTTGTTTACCATTAAATAGCTCAACTTCTATATCTGGATAATTTTCTTCGATAAATTTCACTAATGTCGCTGCGTTCTCTTCTGTCGTATCCTCACCATAAATAATCGTTACGATTTCAGCATCTTCATCAACTAAATCAGTGATAACTTTCTCCGCAGCATCTTTTAAAGCGGGTGTTGATAACACAATTTTCCCTTCCGCAAGTGCCATGAAATCATCTTTATGAATTTCAACGCCATCAATTGACGTATCACGAACAGCATAAGTTACTTGACCTGTTTTCACGTTTGCTAAAGCATCTGTCATTGTTGTTTGGTTCACTTCTACAGTCGCTTCCGGATTAAATGATAAAATCGCAGCCATTCCTTGAGGAATAGTTTTTGTCGGTACAACCGCCGCTTCAATATCAAGAAGCTCAACAGCTTGTTCCGCTGCCATCACGATATTTTTGTTGTTTGGTAATATCAACACTTTTTCTGCACCAATTTCTTGGACAGCTTTTACAATATCCTCAGTTGAAGGGTTCATTGTTTGTCCGCCTTCAATGACATAAGAAGCCCCGATTGAACGAAGTAATTCAGCAATGCCCTCTCCCATAGCAATCGTCACGATGGCATATGGATGTTTTTCAACTTTTTTTGTTGAAACAGGTGCTTTATGGTCTTCACCAACAATTGCTGAATGTTGTTCACGCATATTATCGACTTTAATTTTAATGAGACTACCATATTTTTGACCCATAGCTAAAACAGCCCCTGGTTGTTCAGAGTGAATATGGACTTTGGCAATTTCCTCATCTGATATGACAAGTAATGAATCACCTAGTGGATTCAATTCATTACGGAATTGTTCCTCACTAAACGGTTCTTTATCTTCTTCAAAACGCACCATAATTTCCGTACAATAGCCGAACTCAATATCTACTGTGTTCATGAAGTCTTGCGCTCTGTGATGTTCTGCATTGATTAAATCATCCAACGTAGCATCGTTCTTCTTAGGTAGTGGCTCGCCTTTCAAGGAAGCTAAGAAACCTTCGTAAACAAATAGTAATCCTTGCCCGCCACTATCTACAACGCCAACTTCTTTAAGTACTGGAAGTAGGTCAGGAGTACGTTCCAGTGAAGCCTTAGCTTCCGCAGTGAAAGCCTCCATCACAGCGATGATATCGTTTTCAGTATCCGCTACTTCGACACCCTTTTTCGCAGCTTCGCGCGCAACAGTCAAAATCGTACCTTCAACTGGCTTCATAACCGCTTTATATGCTGTATCCACGCCTGCTTGGAAGGCACCTGCAAAGCCCTTAGCATCGATTGTAGCTTGTTTTTCAATAAATTTACCAAAGCCACGGAAAAGCTGCGATAAAATAACCCCAGAATTCCCACGAGCACCCATAAGTAAGCCTTTTGATAAAGCTTGTGCCGTTTTCCCAATATGTTCTGATGCTTGAAGTTCTGTTTCTTTTGCCCCAGATGTCATCGATAAGTTCATGTTTGTTCCTGTATCACCATCTGGTACTGGGAATACATTTAATGAATCTACATAATTTGCATTTTGGAATAGATGATGCGCTCCCATTTGCACCATCTCTGCAAATTTTAATCCGTCTAATGACTGCATTCGATTTAGTTCCTCCTCTTACACATTCGCTACACGAACGCCCTGCACAAAGATATTGACAGATTTTACGCTCATACCTAATGTTTTATCCACTGTATATTTCACTTTCGATTGTACTTGATAAGCAACTTCCGAAATCTTCGTTCCGTAACTAACAATAATGTACATATCAATATGTAAATCTTCGTCTTGTTGTCGAACAACAACACCTTTAGTAAAGTTCTCTTTACGTAAAATATCAGTTAGACCATCACGAATTTGATGTTTAGATGCCATGCCAACGATACCGTAGCATTCTATAGCAGCGCCACCAGCAATTTGTGCAAGTACATCCGTTGAAATATCAATTTGGCCGAATTCGTTATTTAATTCAATTGACATAGAAATGCCCCCTTGGCTCTTTTTGACTAAATTATATTGTACCACTTTGGATATACATTAAGCAACCTAGGAAGCCCTGAAAGCGCATCGCATCAACGTTCTAAGCTTTTATTAGGCAAAATTATACAGGCCAACATACTTCTTCTTCGAAAACTACTGTTTTTACATGAAAATGATTTCGGTTGTATTGCTTCACAGTATACAGCGCTTAATCAGCTAGAGCACAACAGGTTTGAATATGTTGTAAATTAAAAACTTTGGCATGACACATCCATATGCTGACGGTCATCAGCAATCGGTGAATGTTCATGACGAATTTTCAGGTTACGTACTTCTTGTAAAATTTCCTCACAAACATGTACTGTAAAATGTTGTGCATGCTGACTGACGATGACAAATTCTTCTCCTCCCCATCGTGCCGCAAATGCATTATACTTTAAGGAAATTTCACCCAAAAGACCAGTGACTCTAATCAACGCTTCATCCCCATGTAAATGACCGTAATAATCATTAAAATTTTTAAAAAAATCAATATCAATAATCATAAATATTAGCGTCTTCAATTTATTAAGTGTTGCACCATATGTTCCAATTTGTCATTAAAAGCCCGACGATATGGTAAGTTTGTTAAGGAATCACGAAGTGCTTGTTCTGTTAGTTCACTATTTTTTTCCGCTAACAATTTTGATAGTTGCTTTGATTTTGTTATTTCTTCCTCCAACAAAATATGCTCCTTTGTAAACTGCTTTTGCATTTTATAAATACGATGTTGAATAACTAAACCTATCGGTACAATTAGAGACATTGGTAGTATCACTTTAATACTCTCTCCTGTCATCCCTACATTCAAAAAAGCGCTATTAAAATAGTTGGAACCGTTATTAAAACCGCCAAAATCATTTTACGCAATGATAACGCAAATACGCTACACAGAATTTTAAAAAAGACTTCATAAAGTGCTGCATGATTAAAGTAATAAACATCCATTACCGTAATACCAGTTATCAATAAAATTGTTATATATATATAGCTTAACAATACATATTCATATTTATGTATATTCAGTGAATTAACATGTATTCTTTTTTCTTTGACAAATAGTAAGACCGCTAAATTTATATAAAACATTACTGTGTGAATGGCGATATAGGACGGTTCCATCACTCTTTCCTTTATTGAGAAAAAGACCTCTCCAAAATGAATAAATGTTACGATAGCCGATATATACATCAATGTCCAAGCTACTGTTCGCATTCGTTTTAAATTCAGTTGGATCATTTCTTTTCGTAAAGATAGAGCTAGATTTTCCGTAATATCCGCTCCTAAGATATAGATTTGAAGAAGAAGTTACAATAGGCACAAGGGCTTCATTGAAACCAATTTACAAGAGCAGCTTCATATTGCTCGGGAAGTGAATGCACTTATGCATGCCAGGTTGTCTCGTGTTGGAACTTGATACCTGAGCGATTTTGTCTTTGACCCGAGCTTTTCAGACCTTGACCCGAGCGGAAAAAGGGTGCTTTATTTATCGTTCGAAAAATG
Organism: Lysinibacillus sp. UGB7; assembly: GCF_049058285.1. Taxonomy (NCBI): domain Bacteria; kingdom Bacillati; phylum Bacillota; class Bacilli; order Caryophanales; family Bacillaceae; genus Lysinibacillus; species Lysinibacillus sp. UGB7. Next base: position 150,829 of record NZ_JBMGUV010000003.1, on the reverse strand, counting down.
AATACCACAAGCTTTCGTAACATTTTTTAAAAATCCCTAGATATTTTCTTTTTCTACTTCCAATTACTTAATACCTTACAATAAATTACCCATTAATTGTAATGAAATGCGTTATTCAAATTATGAATATAAGTATATTAAAAAAGCTGGTACATTTAGCATCAGCTCCAGTGTCGACAAAAGGTCTCGGGAATGCTGGACAGTCCCGAGACCTTTTGATTTTTTTGTGGTTTTTCGAAGCTGAAAAAGCTTCGGAAGAAACGAGCCAGCTAGACCCCGCACGAAGCGGAGCGAAAGAGGAGAGTAGCTGGTTCGTCCGCGGAAAACGAGTGGTTTTTTCCTGACCTGATTATTCCTATATTCTATTGTAAGAGAAAAAAGACTGTAGGCATACTCGATTTTTTGCCGAGTTTGTCTACAGCCAGAAGGTGTTACCTTTAGTACCAGTCGTCTTTCAATATAAGAACTATTAAAATAGGCTCTTTATAAGTGTGTCAATCATGACAGGCATTTCCTTAAATGCACTGTCAACATGTAATCGCTCTGTTTTCTGATGTGCATCTTTTCCAAAAGGACCAACATTCAAAACAGGACCCTTTAATGCTGCCATTGCTTCAAATGGGATGCTATACGTATCTCCCCAAACAGGTGTGTTACGCTCAAATGCTAGCCAACCATTAGCATCATCTGCATAGTTAACATAACTCAAATCACAAATACCATTAAAATAATGAATCTGATCTATTTCAATATGAAACGTTTTTGCTGTTTCTTTCATCAATTCGATTGATTTAATAACAAGAGCATTATCAGATGAGTTGATAGCAGGATAGTAGGGTGGTGCATATAACAGCACTGTTGCAGGTGTTAGTTCTTGGCATCGAATCATGAGCTGATCTACAATGCGGATGGATTTCTCACGATCATCCCAAGAATTATTTTCTAGAACTTTTTGTTTTATGCATTGCACTTCTTCCGCACCTATTTTATTTATCGCATGTGCTAAGAGTGTCTCGTAACGAAGAACTTTCACTTCACCAACACCCTTAACCCGTTCGCGCTCACAAATTTCTTTGTAATGCATATTACAAGCGGCCATCGCTTCCTTTGCTACATGTTCAAATATCTCCATCACCTCGGACGCTGTACGTTTCATTAAAAAAACATTGTAAAGAGCAGCCGCTCGATATGGTGTTTGTGTGGAATATTCCATTTTCAGATCCTTTAATTGTAAAGATACTGGCAACGGCGTACTTTCACCAAGGTCCGTTTCACGGAAAATAGGGTTCCACTCCATATACTGTGTCATATATGAAGCAATGTAATTCGCCGTCATTCCTTTTAAAGGTTCGCCTACATGCGTCTCTTTTCCATAGAATAAAGCGGCTGGCATAATTTTACCAATTGTCCCTGAATAGATATACTCATTTATATCTGATGGACCTTGTGAAAAAGAAGGTTCACTATTTAAAAATAATTTGTAGGTTAAGCCATGCTGCTCACGTAACCTTACAAGTTCAACAACTGCTGCGCGCATACCGGCAGAGTTCACTTCCTCATCAGGTACAGCTGTTAATACCAGATTAATTGGCCACTGCTCAATGCTTGCTTTTTCAAGTAGTTGCATATGCAGAGCAAGCCCCATTTTCATATCCATCGTCCCACGACCAAATAAATAATTCCCTGACTCCAGATCGATTCTTGCCGCTTCGGGTAAGTCTTTCTTGTATTTGGGTTCCATTAGTTTTTTTGTCAACTCTTCAGGATAAAAAGCGAATGGCTCCAGTTCACCATACTCTTCCGTATGAACAGTATCAAAGTGACTGATGAGTACAACTGTTTCTGTTGCAGTCGGATGTTTGTACAAGGCTGTTACAGCATTTCTTCCCAAACCTGCATCATGTAACTCAATATGGTGTGGATTTTCACAAAAATAAGTAAGCGTTCGCAACATCGTTTTTAATTTGTGGGCAAACTCATTTTCCCCTTGTGTTAATGTTCTACTTTCCCAACTCACAATTTCACATAATAACGCTCGAAGTTTTTCAGGTGTATTCCATACGTAGTTGTTCATAATATTTCTCCTTTATCCAATGCAAATACTCTTCTTAGTGCGGAGCCATTTTAATGTAAATCAAGTGGTTCCTCATTGATGTCAATGTCAGAAGAAGCTGTATTCGTTTTACTCAATTTTATTTTATAGAAAAGCATACAAGCTATAAAAAATCCAATGCCGTAGAACAAACCAATTCGTTGTGTTGGATCAAATGCTAAAAACACAAGAATTAGTACACAAAAGCTAATACAAAACAAAGGAATCAATGGATAAAAAGGTGTTTTAAATTTCAAATCATCCACCTTTCCTCCAGCTTTCACATAGCGATGGCGGAACATCAATTGCGATGTCGCAATACCCATCCATGAAATCGTAACCGCAATTCCTGCAATCGACATGAGTAAAACAAATACTGCATCTGCTTCCATGACACTCGTTAATAGCGATAACAGGGAGAAAAGCATTGTGAAAATAAGTGCATTTAATGGCACTTTATTTTTAGTGAGACGCCCAAATAATTTTGGAGCCATTCCCTCTTTTGACATTGACCACAGTAGACGTGTAGAAGCATAAAGACACGAGTTACCAACTGATAAAATCGCTGTCAAAATGACAAAATTCATAATGCCTGCTGCATAAGGAACACCTGCTATTTTCATCAATGTTACGAAAGGACTTTCAAGCAGTCCAAGTTCAGATGCTGGAAAAATTGCAGATAGTACAATAATGGAGGCGATATAGAATACGATAATTCTAAAAATGATTGTACGTATTGCCCTTGGTATATTCTTTTCTGGATTTTCAGTTTCCCCAGCCGCAATTCCTACCAGCTCTGAGCCTTGATATGAGAAAATAACATTCATCATGGTCACAAATATAATTACGATACCCGCTGGAAATAACCCTGTTGGTGCTAAGTTAGTTAAATGAGGTGTCGGACGATCTGCCAATGGTATCAAGCCAAATATAGCTGCTGCACCAATAACGATAAAAGCGATAACTGCAACCACTTTGATACTCGCAAACCAAAACTCTGCTTCTGCAAAACCTTTAGTAGTTAGGGCATTTAATAAAAATAACAGCACCATGAAAACAGCGCACCATATCCAAATAGGGATATCAGGAAACCAATGTTGCATCAATATCCCCGCTGCGGTAAATTCCACTCCCGCTGTGGCAGCAGATCCAACAAAATACATCCAGCCTAAAGAAAAACCAGCCGCTGGATTTATAAAACGTGTTGCATATGTTTGGAAGGAACCGGTTACTGGCATATAAACAGCCAGTTCTCCAAGACAATTCATTACCATGTATAATATGAAACCACCAAACAAATACCCAATTAAAGCCCCACCAGGACCTGCTTGATTGATTGTATAACCAACATTTAAAAATAATCCTGTTCCAATAACTCCGCCTAGTGATAGCATCAATAAATGGCGACTTTTCATAGAACGATTCAATAAATTATTTTGTTGTTCCCCTTTACTCAACGTCCATCCCCGCTTTCATATTCCTCACTATCAAAATATCAAATATTCTGATATCTAAAATTATAAGCACCCAATCAATTTTCCCCTACAAATTGATTGGGTTTTAGTTTTTCTAGTACTGTAGTAAATTAAAAACGTAATGATAAGCAGCTTAATCCGCCATCGTGTTTTCTGAACTCAGACATGTCAAGTTCAATTGTTTTATAGCCTAATTCATTCAGCTTACGATTCGTATTTGGATAGCCAGCTGGAAGAATAACATAATCGTTCACTTGAATACAGTTTGCTGAATACTCATCTTCTTTAGGAATCACAATTTTTTCATACGATTCGAATGCTGGATGATCGACAAACTCGCCAGCAAGCACCATACGATTTTCACCAACGTAGGCGATACCTGTTTTTAAATGGAAGAATTCTTTTAAAGGAAGAATCGTTGCTTCATAGCCTTCTTTTTCAACGATTTCCTTGAATTGACGTGCTCCTTCTTCATTGGTACGTTCTGAAATACCTACATAAAATTTCTTTTCTGCTTGCAATACGTCTCCACCATCGAGTGTACCCGGCGCTTCGATATAGTACAATTTGTTATAAAACTTTTTCACTGCGGGTTCTATCTCCTCAATTTCTCGATTGCGAGCATCCGCACCTGGATTAGAAATAATAGCGAATTCAGACGTTAATACCGCTGTATCCTCTACAAAAGTAGAATCAGGGAATGCTTCATTGGCTGGAAGTTGCGTTACAGCTACCCCACATTTTTGTAAAGCTTCTATATATTTTTCATGCTGTTCAAATAATTTCTCTAAGAATGGCTTTCCAAGATCACTAGTTGTTAAACCGTTGATATAACTATTTCCTGGTGTTTTTACAATGACATTTTTAAACATAATATATAGTCTCCTTTTTCATCCTCTAATTACTGGACAAGTTAGACAAGTTGGTCCACCTGTTCCTTTAACCGAAATTTCTTCAGCCTTATATTCATAAACTGTAGCGCCTGCATCTAATAATTGTTGTTTTGTGTAAGGGTTTCCATTTGGAATGACGCAAACTCTTGGAGCAAGTGCTAACACATTACAGCCTAAATTGTCATATTCCTCTTTGGGTACTTCAATGAGTTGAATTCCTTTATTAAAGATAAGCTGACGGAAAAATACTGGCATTAACCTTGAATGTACGACAGCCAAATCCTTGTCCACCATACTGATAAAGGACATCAAATGTAAACATTCGGCTTCACCTAAATCATGTGGAAGCTGCACTACAATAAATTCATCAACAAAATCAGCCGTAATTTCTTTTAATTGACGGATAGCTTCTTCATTCGTGCGATAGCCACGTCCTACAACAAGTGTCCGGTCATCAAGCCAGACAATATCCCCACCATCCGAAACTGCTTCTCCTGTTAATTCTCCGACAACAGGGATACCCTGTTCTTCTAAGAAGGCTTTATAAACAGTCGCTTCTGATTGTCTTAATTGTTTACCAGATTTCAAAATGATGGCACCATGTGGTGTGAATTTCACAGGATCATGTGCGTATAGCGAGTCCAACCCTACATCATTTGAAACTGGTAAATAATCAATTTTTTCAACATATTTTTCGAGAATTGCAATGAACTCTGCATATTCACTTAAAGCCTCGTTAAAATTAGGCTCTGATATGTAGTTGAATGTTTTCCATTCACCACTAAGATACTCTTGGCTTTTAAAAGCCTCTTTTGGATGTTTTACAATAACGCGTTTTAAAGGTGCATACATTGAAGAACAATAATGCATTCCCTTCACCCCTTTTCCGTATAGTGGAAAACGTTTCCGTTTAGAGGAAAGTTTATATGAAAAATATATGCGTTTTATGTTATACTGTCAATATATTTAGAAAAATTTTTATATTCTATTATTTTAGGAGAATATTATATAAAGAAGCTCCACTATTATGTAACTAGACGTGGCTAGAGAATAAAAATAAAATAGAAGTAGAGGAGGTGGTACAACATATGCAATTATTAGAACGGGCAATGACCATTGCTAAGGTTTTAGCTTCTGAAACAACTGAAAACAGTCTGTCCATATCTGAGCTTGCAACTAAAGTCGATTTACCTCTTAGTACATTACATAGAATTTTAAAAGCAATGATTCAACAGGGCATGATTGAACAAGACGAACAAACTAAACACTATCGTCTCGGTACAATATGGATGGAATTTGGTTTACAAGTATATGATACGATGGACTATATCAGCAAAATAAGACCAGAATTAGAACGTTTAGCACGAGAGGTAGAACAGAGCGTTTATTTAAGTAAGCCCGCGGGGACAGATACAATTATTATCGAAAGAATTGACAGCGCAGCCAATCCAATTCGAATTTATGACCAACTTGGTATTCGAATACCTATGCATATTGGTGCAGCAAACAAAGCCATTTTGGCCTCTATGCCTACTTCACAAGCAAGTGAAATTATTAGCCAGCTAGTTCCTAATGACGATATTGCTGACTTTAATACACAGCTAGAACAAATAAGGAAACAAGGATTTTCAATAAGTCATGGAGAGCGAACAGCAGGAACGTCCTCTGTCGCAGTGGCAGTTTTGAATGGATTCGGAGAAGTAGTAGGCGCTGTAAGCATTGGCTTTGTTAGCTTCAACGTGACCGATGAACATATACAATTCCTTACTGAACATCTACTGGAAACTGGAAAGAGAGTGTCGATGAAACTAGGTTACCGTGCGAGGTAAACAATGTTAAAGATCAGCTTAGCGGGCTACGTGGATTCCTATATATACGTCTATACAAAACCTGTAAGAATCTTTACTCATGCAATTTAGCTAATTTTTCACTGCCTCTAAAAGTTCAATCTCGCTTAAATCGGAATCGATGCAGTTTGATGACAAAAGGTCTCGGGAATGCGAGCAATTCCCGAAACCTTTAATTTTTTCTGTAGTTTTACATTCAAAACGACTCCACGGATAGAGCGACTCTTTTTCATTTCGAACATAATCCCCATGGTTGGGCATGTCATTTTTGAATAGCTTGAGTTGATTTATATAGCCAGTGTCGCTTTAAGCATTACTTTGTGTGACTAGCTATTACTATGCTTTTCCTTCACATTGGCTAAAACCCGTTCAATCGTTTTATTGCGACAGGCATAAAATATTCGCAGCAGCACCATTGTCATTAATTAGGATGTGTAATCTTCTTTCAATATGCTGTATATTTCTAAATCTACTATCCCCTTACCGGACCATACAGAAGCTTGTCTTAATAATCCTTCTTTCAAAAAACCATTTTTCAACAGCACCTTTTTGGAAACTTCATTTGCAGGTATGACTTCAGCTTGAATTCTGTTTATCCCCACCTCTTCGAATAAAAAATTGACTACTATCCGAACAGCTTCAGTGGCCATTCCCTTTCCCCAATGATCCTCAGCTAAAAAGTAATCAATTGTCACCATATTCACCTTATGATTGAAATCCATACACTCTATTATTCCTACCAGTGTATTATTCTGACCCCTTTGAAAATTCCCCACTTCACTCTACTTTTTTCTAATAATCTCTCTCGAAATGGCCAATCATTTTGCTGACCGTTTGGATGTTATGTTTAGCAGTAATTCCGCAATATTGAAATACATAATCATTATCGTAAATTGCATAAAGGTCCTGTAAATGTATTTCTTCGATTTTTTTTAATACTAGCTGATCTGATTGTAAAACTGGAAAATTTGCAAAGACTTTTTGTGAATCCATTTTTTCGTCTCCTTTACTATTCCGTAACGCCTCACCTACTATAAAAGAAAATTCACCGTTATTTTGAAAGTAACTTGAAATACCGTATGACATATTGGGCGCGATTTTCTTGGGGTGCTAATAAAATTTATTTCTTCCAAAACTTATATAAAATTTTGGAATTTCTTCGAAGCACTTATCATTATTTAAATTTGTCGTATATTGCCCAATAATAAGCGTGTTTTTAGGTACACTATTTCGGGTCTGTTCATACTGCTATCTCCCTTAATGTTCATTTTGTAATCTAGAATTTCCAAAATGTTTTTTGTTGTTTCTCTCAGTAATCTTGCCGCAACAGCAAGTCTCCTGTTTCTAATGTATTGTTGCACAGTAAATGCTGTAATTGCTTGAAAAAGACGCTGAAAGTGAAAGGCTGAAAAATAAGCTTTTGCTGAAATTTCAGTTATGTCTAATTGTTCTTGTAGGTTCTTATCGATGAAGTCAATTAATTTTTGTATTCGCTCAAAGTAATCCATTTCTCAACACCACTCCTAATTTCTATTCTATAGACTACTCGAAAAACGCTAAGTCTTAGTTATTACCCTACACCGAAGCGTACTTTAACGGAAAGTACTCTTACTGCAAAACGAGTAACATCTTTATATCCCTTGTACATATGTAAATAGCTATTTAGACGAGATGGTTTTCCTACTCTCATTTTTTATCTGCTCGCATCGGGGTTAGATTGTCTTACCACACTTTTAGAATAATATATTTACATTCTAGCTAGAAAATTGCCTGTAAAGGTTTTTTTCTTGAAAGGTTATGTGAAAACTGTTGCACTGTGCGCCTTCGTATGGTAAATTATTATGGTATGTGAAATACCGAACTGAAATAATAATCTTTCAGCATCAACTGTAAGGAGGGAATACAACATGCCAAAACAATGTGTAATCACTGGACGTAAAGCTCGTACTGGTAACAACCGTTCCCACGCTATGAACGCTAACAAACGTACTTGGGGCGCTAACCTTCAAAAAGTTCGTATCCTAGTAGACGGTAAACCAAAACGTGTATGGGTTTCTGCTCGTGCATTAAAATCAGGTAAAATTGAGCGCGTATAATCGTTGCTTATAAAAAATCGATTTCGCATTAGATGCAAATCGATTTTTTTCTTTCTTCTTTTTCTTGGCAAACTACCAATCGTTTATATAGCTTAAAACAGTAAAAATCCGACTAGTATTAGTCGGATTTTTTGACTTTCTTGTCTTTTTTAAAAAGGTTGATGCACGTACGCGTGATGCTACTCACAAATTTCGGTAGTTGGAACGTATATACTTTCAGAGCCATCTCCCCCTCGCACTAATCTATGCTTCTTATCATTAAACATATGCCTCGTGAGAAAGATATAGACCCTGAAGCGCCTATTATTTCATTACTTGTAAAACGAGATGTACCGAGTGAAATTTGTTCATTCGTTGTTTCGTATTTAACATGTCTTAATGTCACATTCTCAATTGGCTTCTCATGTGCGAAAAAAGACAAATAACGATACTGCTGATCTGCCAGAATTGTGTGCGTGCCTGGCACCAAGAACTGCAACAGATTGGCATGATTGATAATTTTCAGTATGACCTGAGGATGTTGTATTTGCATACGATAAATTGAACGTACGGCTGCCTCATAATGATCGAGACGTCCACCCGTAACGCCTGTTAACACAATATCTGTCGGACTAAAGGTAAGGGCCTTTAACAGAGCTAAATCAGTATCTGTTTCATTTTTTTCCTCATGGAAGCGCTGTGTATCATTTGTATGCTCCATGACCTGTTTAAATTCCACTTGTGATAATGAATCAAAATCCCCAACAATGGCATGTGGGGTAATTCCTTGCTCAATTAAATACAGCGCACCTCGGTCTGCCCCAATAAATAATACATCTTTACGTTCTTTATACGGTTCGAAGGAACAAAGCTCCCCCATTGGACCGCCAGCACAAACGACAACAGTAGTCATCTTTTCATCGCAGCTTCACCTGCAGCTAATATTTCCTGCAATGCGGCTGTACGATCTTCTTTACTATAAATGGCCGAACCTGCTACAAAAATTGTTGCACCTGCTTTTGCACAAGGGACAATGGTTTCCGCATTAATGCCCCCATCTATTTCAATAGCAATGTTTAGGTTTCGCTCTTTAATAATATGAGCTAATGCTTCTACTTTAGGCACAACAGAGTGGATAAATTTTTGACCACCAAAACCAGGATTTACTGTCATAAATAACACCATATCAATATCCTCTAAGATGTGTTGAATAGATTCAATTGGTGTATGAGGATTTAACACCACACCAGGCTTTACACCACATGAACGGATTAATTGAATTGTACGGTGTAGATGGCGACAAGCTTCTACGTGCACCGTAATATAATCTGCCCCAGCTTTTGCAAACTGTTCAATATATTGATCTGGATTTTCAATCATTAAATGCACATCGAGTGGTAAATCTGTTAAAGGACGAATTGCATCTAACACGATGGAACCAAATGAAATATTCGGCACAAAATGACCGTCCATAACGTCAATATGAATGAGCTTTGCACCTGCTTGTTCTACTTCCTTTACTTCTTCTCCTAATTTAGCAAAATTCGCTGCTAAAATTGATGGTGCTATTTGTATCATCCTTAATACCTCGGCTTTCGATCCATAATTTCTTGCATAAATTGTTCATAATGTTTGTAGCGATAGTCACGGATTTCTCCCGCTTCTACTGCCGTCTTAACCGCACATTTCGGTTCTTTCAAATGGAGACAGCCTCTAAATTTACAGTCGTCTGCCATTCGAGCCATTTCCGGGAAACATGCACCTAACTCTTCTTTATCAATGTCATCAAAATCAAAGGAACTAAAACCAGGTGTATCCGCTAATAAACCGTCACACACCTCTATTAGCTCAACATGACGCGTTGTATGCTTCCCACGTCCTAAGCTTTGCGAAATAATGCCTGTTTTTAAATTCAACTCTGGAATCAATGTATTGAGTAGAGTAGATTTCCCCACACCCGATTGCCCTGCTAATACAGATGTTTTTCCCTTTAAAATAGGCTGTAAACGTGCCACTAATTCCTCCTCATCTTTGTAAGTTTGTAGCACTGTATAACCCATACGTTCGTAATCTTCTATATATCCCTGTAATTCCGCACGATCTTTTTCTGCTAGCAAATCCATCTTTGTTAGACAAATAATCGGATGCACATGGAAAGACTCTAGAACTACTAGAAAACGATCCAACAATATTGTATTAAAATTCGGTTCTTTTACAGAAAACACTAAAATTCCTTGGTCAATATTTGCAATAGGTGGGCGAACAAGCTCATTTTGTCGATCCATAATTTTTTGAATTGTACCATCCGAGCCTGCTGTCTCTAACGAGTACTCTACCATATCACCAACGAGTGGGGATTCCCCACGGTTTCGAAACACCCCTCGCCCGCGACATTGAATAAGTTGTTTTCCATCGAATACATAATAATAACCACTTAATGCTTTACGAATTTGGCCTTGCGCCATCCAATTCCCCCTTAGTTGACATCATCATAGCTAAATTTTTCTTCAGCAATGATTGCGGAATCACGAAGAATTTTATACGCTGCTTCTTCGCCTTCCTCAATCACAAGCTGTATCTTGTATTCCCTGTCACTGTTAATAAAAAATTCCTCCAAAGGCTTTGCCATTGAATGATTTTTATCTTGTATTTCGATTCTTATTAACTGCTCCATACCTTCTTCTGTTGGCTCATATGGAATTAACACTGTTTTCACAAAAGTCTTCACAGGCTTCTCTTCAGGCCCTTTACTTAACACAACGGCAATTGTATCACCTTCTACAAGGTTGGTACCTGCTGCTGGTTTTTGTGAAATAACAAGTCCTTTTGCTATTGTCGGTGAATAATCCTCACGCTCTACTCGCCACTTCAAGCCTTCAGAATTTACATAGTTATCTAAATCTGTTTTCGAATATCCTACTACATTTCGAACAGAAATTGGTTTTTTACCCTGACTCACGGTAAAAACAACATTTGTTTCTTTTGGTACAATTTCTGTATTTGGCGCAGGATCCTGGTCTATAATACTGCCTGCTTCTTCAGATGAATGCACATAATTTACTCGCACATCACCCATAAATTTGTCTTTTAACACAGATTGAACTTGATCAATTTTTTGACCTATATAATTATCCATTGGTGACTTTTCCACACCTAAACTAACGATTAAATCAACTTCAGTATCTTTCACGCGCAGTGTGCCCTCTGCAGGATCTGTTTCAATTACTTTGTCTTTTTCGATATCTTCTGAGTGACGTTCCTGTTGCTCACCAACAATGAAGCCTTGCTTTTCTAATTCCTTTTTCGCTTCTTCAACGGTCATATTCGCCACATCAGGTACAGCTATTTTTTTCGGACTAAATAAATCTGTAGCGAATAAAGCGAATAGGAATATCACAACTACTGTCAATAAAAGTCCGCCCACAATAATCGGCCACTTTTTCTTTGACTTTGGCTTTACAGGCTTTGTTTTTTCAACTGGCTTTTTTGCTACTGGTATCGTTTGAGTGATGGGCTCCATCGCCCTTGTTTTTGTTAAATCCTCGTCTTTCCGAATAAATTGTTCTTTTATAATCGGAATAGCCTTTGTAATATCATTATCGATAGGTGCCATAAACTTTGGCTCATTGACTCTTGTTGGGGTCAAAACTGTCTCTAAGTCTTCCTGCATTTCTTCTACAGTTGCATACCGATGTGATGCATCTTTGGCAGTAGCCTTCAATACAACATTTTCTAAACTTTGTGGAATTGTAGCATCAAAAGCGCGGACTGATGGTGTTTCTGTTTGCAAATGCTTAAGGGCAATGGAAACAGCTGATTCTCCTGAAAATGGCAATTCCCCAGTTAATAATTCATATAAAACAATTCCAAGTGCATAAATGTCTGATTTGTTCGTTGCTGTGCCACCACGTGCCTGTTCTGGGGATAGATAATGTACGGTTCCAAGCACAGAATTTGTTTGTGTAAATGACGTTGCACTTAGTGTCATCGCTATTCCAAAATCCGTTATTTTTACATTACCTTCAGCATCCATTAAGATGTTTTGTGGCTTAATATCACGATGAATAATGTGATTTTCATGGGCATTGGCAATGGCAGACGTCAGTTCCTTCATAATATGCACACATCTAGCTGGAGAAATCGGTGCAAATTCTTGTATGTACTGCTTTAAAGTCTTCCCTTGAACATACTCCATAACTATATAATGCAGATCTCCATCATCACCCACATCATAAATACTAACAATATTCGGATGTGTAAGACTTGTAACTGAAAGCGCCTCACGCTGAAAACGTCGATGTAATTCATCCTCATTGGTAAAATCATAGCGTAACACCTTAATCGCTACATCACGATTTAAAATCATATCATGAGCCAAATACACATTGGACATGCCTCCGCCACCAATGAGTTCTAAAATTTTATAGCGATCACTAATTCGTTTTCCTACAAGCATACTTACACCTCCTCATCTTGCCTTGTGAGTAATACGAGGGAGATATTGTCTTCCCCTCCGCTAGCATTTGCTAGTTCCACAAGCTTTCGTCCTTTTTCTACCATTGAATGTGGATAAGTAATAATAGATGCCATTTCATACACTGACAGTTTATTACTTAAACCATCAGAGCAAACGAGTAAATACGATTCTGGTGCTAAATCTACTTCATAAAAGTCTGGCTCAATAGTTTCCTCTGTTCCAACAGCTTTCAAAATGAAATTTTTCTTCGGATGCGTCTTCGCTTCCTCTTCACTTATTTCACCATTTTCTACCAAAACATTAACATATGAGTGATCTCTTGTTATTTGTTGTGCACCATCATCAAAGAAATAATACACGCGACTATCACCAACATGTGCAATGAAGCAGTGATAACCTTCAATTAACACGGCAATAAACGTTGTACCCATTCCTTTACAGTCTTCGTGTGATAAAGAATAGTCATAGACATTTGTATTTAACAGTTTAACTGTCTGTAATAACCATTCTCTTTTTGTTGTTGTTGATGCAAAATGATGTGACTCTGCCTGTAAAAAAACGGTTTCCATCTGTTTCATTGCCATATCACTCGCTACATCGCCAGCATTATGACCACCCATGCCATCCGCTACAAGTGCTAGTGCTAGCCCATCTGGACGTTTAAAAAATGCAGCACGGTCTTCATTAATTGATCGTTTTAAACCAATATCACTTTCGACTGTGTATTTCATCACTGGTCACCTCGTCTCTTCAGATCTCTCTTGCGCACGTAATTGGCCACACGCAGCTGCTATATCAGAACCTTGCTCTCGGCGGATCGTTACGTTAATACCATTCTTCTTCAATGTTTTTTCAAAAGCAAAAATTTGACTACGGGACGTACGAACATAATCACGTTCTGGTACATAGTTTACAGGAATTAGGTTCACATGGCATTTAATTCCTTTTATTAGTGTAGATAATTCTTCGGCAATTTCAACTGAGTCATTTTCACCAGACATTAAACCATACTCAAAACTAACACGGCGACCTGTTTTCTTTGTATAGTAGCGAACAGCTTCCATTAATTCTTCTAATTTATAAGCACGTGCTATCGGCATCAACTTTTGACGTGCTTCTTGGTTTGGTGCGTGAAGCGATACAGCAAAGTTAATTTGTAATTGCTCATCCGCAAATTGATAAATTTTCGGCACGATACCTGATGTCGATACTGTAATGTGGCGAGCACCGATATTTAAGCTTTTTTCATGGTTAATGACTTTTAAGAAGTTCATCATCGCATCATAATTATCGAATGGTTCACCGATACCCATAATGACGATATGACTTACACGTTCACCGACTTCATCTAACGTTTGTTGTACTTTAACGACCTGCTCAACAATTTCACCTGCTAATAAATGACGCTTTAGTCCACCTAACGTAGACGCACAGAACGTACAACCAATACGACAACCTACCTGCGTTGTCACACAAACTGAATTGCCATATTCATGACGCATTAATACCGTTTCAATTGAATAGCCATCTTGTAATTGAAATAAAAACTTAATGGTACCATCTTTTGATTCTTGCTGAATAATTGTTGACAATGTAGTTAAGGAAAAACTTGCCTCTAGCTTTTCACGTAATCCTTTTGATAGGTTAGACATTTCTTCAAAAGTTTTAACACGTTTATTGTATAACCAATCGAAAATTTGTGCTCCACGGAATGGTTTTTCTCCATTGTCCTTAAGCCATTCTTCTAGCTGCATCAATTGTAAGGAATAGACCGATTCTTTTAAATTTGGCTTTTCTTTTTTCGGGCGTCGAACAGGCTTATCTTCTGCTTCTTCAACTAAGTCGCTAATACGCTCATTAAATTTCTCTTGATCCAGCATTACTGGGATTCTCCTTTTTTACGAAAGGCGGCGACGAAGAAACCGTCACTGCCAAAGTCTTGCGGGAAGACTTGAAGCATGCCATTAGCCTGCTTTTCCGCTAATTTTGTTGGTAAAGATTCTAGTTGTATAGCTTCCATTTCTGGGTGCTCTCTCAAAAAGGCATGTACTGTGCCTTCGTTTTCTTGTTTGTCGACGGTGCATGTACTGTATACAAGTTTCCCGTCTTGCTTTAATACTTTTGTCGCTGCATCCAAAAGCGCTAATTGGATTTTTTGCAGATTTTCTAAATCTTCTTCACGCTTCGTATATTTAATATCTGGCTTGCGGCGCATAACACCTAAACCACTGCAAGGTGCATCGACTAAAACCGCGTCAAATGATGCCAGTTGTAAAAAATCTGGTGCTTTACGCCCGTCAATCGGTGCAGTCTCTACAATATCGAGGCCTAGACGTTCTGTATTATGGTCAATTAAATCTAATTTATGTGGATGAAGGTCAGTTGCTAAAATGGACCCTTCATTATTCATCTTTTCGGCTAAATGTGACGTTTTTCCACCAGGTGCTGCACACATATCTAAAATGCGCATGCCTGCCGTTGGGTTTAACACATTCGCTGGTATCATTGAGCTTTCATCTTGGATTGTGATAAGTCCGTCTTTAAATGTTTGCGTACGGGCAGGCTGACCATTTGTCACATGTAAGCATTCTGGCATCATGTCGCTTTGCTTTGCAGTTAAACCTTCCGCTTCTAAGCTTACAATTGCTTGGTCGATCGTCGCTTTTGTCCTATTCACACGAACCGTTTGAACAGGAGGCACATTATTTTCATGTAGCATTTCTGTAGCTACTTCCATACCGTAATTCTCGACAAAACGCTCTACTAGCCAATGTGGATGACTTGTTTCGATTGCAAGACGCTCAATCGGGTCTTTAATTTCAGCTGTAGAGCGGACACCTTGACGTAATATAGAACGTAAAATACCGTTGACCGTAGAAGCGATTCCTTGGTGTCCACGGCGTTTTGCAATTTCTACCGCTTCATTGACTGCTGCGTGTGGTGGAATACGTGTTAAATAATGCATTTGGTATAAAGATAAGCGTAATAGCCATCGTACCCAATGATCTACTTTACCTCGAATAAATGGCTCTAAATAGAAGTCGAGCGTCATTTTATATTGAAGCGTCCCATACGTTAGTTCTGTTAAGAGTGCACGGTCCTTTGTTTCAATTTTATGTCGTTTAATCGTTTCATGTAAAAGTAAATTACTATATGCTTGGTTTTTATCAACTGCTAATAGAATAGAAAGTGCTGCATCCCGCACATTGCCATCCCAAATAACTACACTTTTTTTACTCATTCAAACTGGTCCCCGATCTGTAATTTTGAACCGGTACCACGCAAATATTCCTCAGCAGTCATGCGTTTTTTACCAGCTGGTTGTACATCATAAAGTGCAAGAGTTGTTCCGTCTCCAGCCGCAACTTCAAAATGGTCCTTTGCAATAGCTACGACCGTACCAGGTGTAGTATCATGCTTTGTTTTACCTACCTGTGCCCACCAAATTTTATAGTTACCTTCTTCAAATGTTGTATAAGCAACTGGCCACGGGTGAAGACCTCGTACTTGATTGTATAAAGTCGTTGCATCCTTTGTCCAATCAATACGCTCTTGTTCGCGCGAGATATTTCTTGCAAATGTTACCTGCGCCTCGTCTTGTACAGTACGAGTATTTGAACCATTTATAATAGAAGGAAGCGTATCTTTTAATAAATCACTTCCCACAATGCTGAGCTTGTCAAAAAATCCACCTGTATGGTCATCCTCTTCAATTGGAATGGCCTTTTGTGAAATTATATCACCTGCATCAAGTTTTTCTACCATATACATAATTGTGACACCTGTTTCTTTTTCACCATCGATAATAGCTTGGTGGATTGGTGCACCCCCACGGTATTTCGGCAAAAGAGAAGCATGGACGTTGATACAACCTAATGATGGCGCCTCTAGCAAACTCTTCGGCAAAATTTGTCCAAACGCTGCCGTTACAACTAAATCTGGTTGTAAATCGAGTATTTGCTGTAATTCTTCTGAGTCGCGTAGTTTTTCAGGTTGAATAACAGGTAAGCCTAACTCTACTGCTGTAACTTTCACTGGGGTTGGCGTTAGAACACGTTTACGCCCAACTGGACGGTCTGGTTGTGTGACGACTGCCTTAATATCGTAGCCCTCATCGTGTAGCATACGTAATATTGGTGCGGAGAAATCGGGCGTCCCCATAAATACTATTGACGTCATTTTATTCCTCCTCTTCAGCATACATAGCTTCTAGTTCTTCTGTCACAACGCGTTTGATTTTCGATTCAAAAAGCACGCCATCTAGATGGTCGATTTCATGTAAAATTGCACGTGCATCGAAACCACCAGCTTCTAACTCATAAACACGACCCTCTCGGTCACATGCTTCAATTTTTACATAGTCTGGACGTTCTACTTCACCATAAAGTCCAGGGAAGCTTAAGCAACCCTCAATATCTACTTCGGCACCGTCTGTCTTAATAACCGATGGGTTAATCATTTCTAATATATCACGTTCCTCACCAAGCTCTACAATTGCCACGCGTAACGCTACATCAATTTGTGGTGCGGCAATCCCAACACCATCATATTCCACCATTGTGTCATATAAATCATCTAATAATGTAATAATATCTTCGTTAATTTCATTTACTTCCGCACATGGTGTTGATAATACTTTTGCTGGATGCTCTACAACTTTTTTAATCGCCATTTTCGTTCCTCATTTCTGCTATTTAAAGCTCTCTTTAGCCATTTCTATATGGTAGACGGGTCTAAATCTACCGTCATTAATATACCTTGTTTAATCCATTCAGCACGATACATTGCAAGCAAGCGTTGCAGTACCGGAATCAGATTTGGTTCAATTTTATATTTTATCAAACATTGATAGCGATATCTATTTTGGAGACGACTAATGCTTGCAGTCGTTGGACCAATAATCGCTATTTGATTTGACAAATTCCCACGAAGCCAATCACTTGCTCGTCCTGCATACTCTGCAGCCATCAAAACATCTTCGTGTGATACTTGTACTAGTGCTACAAAATAATACGGTGGATAGCCTGAACGGCGACGTAAGAACATTTCTCGTTCATAAAACGGTTCATAATCTTGTGTTTTTGCAAGTTCAATCGCATAGTGCTCTGGCGTATACGTCTGAATAATAACTTCGCCAGGCTTTTTATGACGTCCAGCTCTTCCACTTACTTGTGTTAATAGCTGGAATGTACGTTCAGCTGCACGATAATCTGGTAAATGTAGTGATGTATCGGCACTTAGTACACCAACAAGCGTAATATTAGGAAAATCAAGTCCTTTGGCAATCATTTGCGTGCCAAGCAATATATCCGCTTGTCCTTCCCCAAATGCTTGCAAAATCTCTTCATGTGCACCTTTATGCTTTGTTGTATCGACATCCATCCGTAATACTCTCGCCTCTGGAAAAAGCTTATATATTTCTTCCTCTACTTTTTGTGTCCCTGTACCAAAATAACGAATGTGTTCACTTTGACATTGTGGACATATTTGTGGCACGTGCTCTTCATAGCCACAATAGTGACATTTTAGTTTTTCCGTTGTGCGATGATAGGTCAGTGAAATATCACAGTTTGGACACTGCACAACCGTCCCGCAATCACGACAAAGTACAAACGACGAGTAACCACGTCGATTTAGAAACAGCACCATCTGCTCTTTTCGCTCTAGTCTCACACGTATTCCTTCTACAAGCTGTTCAGAAAACATTGAACGATTCCCTTTTTGAAGTTCCTCTCGCATATCTGCTACATAGACAGTGGGTAACGCCTGGCTCATCGCACGTTGTTTCAACGTTAAAAGTGTATACACACCTTTTTTGGCACGTGCAAAAGATTCAAGTGCGGGCGTTGCACTACCTAAAATAACAGGACACTTGTAATAGTTACTTCGCCAAATTGCTACGTCCCTTGCATGATAACGAGGCGAATCTTCTTGCTTGTAAGTCGATTCATGCTCCTCATCTAAAATAATGAGTCCTATATTAGTAAAGGGTGCAAAAATAGCTGAACGAGCGCCAACGACTACTCTCACTTTACCTTGCTGAATTTTACGCCACTCATCGTATTTCTCGCCAACAGATAATCCGCTATGCATCACCGCAACCATTTCACCGAAGCGACTACGAAAACGCTCTGTCATTTGTGGAGTTAAAGAAATTTCAGGCACTAGCATAATTGCTTCTTTACCTTCGTCTAATACTTTTTGTATTCCTTGCAAATATACCTCTGTTTTTCCACTTCCGGTTATTCCGTGTAGTAGAAAGGTAGTTGCAGTAGGTTCCTCAACCGACTTTTTGATTGCCTTTAATGCGCTATCTTGTTCCTCAGTAAGCCTTAAGGAATGAGTACGTGCGACATTTTTTGTGAAAGGGTCTCGGTATACTTCTTCTTGGATAAAACAAGCTACGCCCTTTTCAATCACTGCCTGCAATACAGCTGAAGATACACCAGTTTCTTCATAAATTTGCTGTGGCTTAAGTACCTCACCTAGATGTTCGCGCATCCAATCTATCAGCAAACGTTGCTTTGCCGCTCTTGCAGCTTCCTGCATTGCTACATCCAGTTTATGCACGTCATCCGTAATTTTCACCATACGGACTTCTTTGACATTTCCTTGCTGCTTAACGACGTTTTCGACTGTCACAAGACGCTCTTCAATAAGTTGCTTTAATAGCGGTAATAATCCAACCTTTTCAAACTCCTTGAAATTGGCCTGTCGACGTTTACCGAAAATCGCTCGTGCTTCTTCAGGTATTATCGCTTGATCGTCTTGCCAGTTAACAATTTTTTCGTATTTCGCACGAAGCGCTGATGGTAGCATTACTTGCAAAGCATCAATCTCATAACATATAGTTTCGTTTTTCAGCCATTTTGCTAAAGAAAGCATTTCTTTTGTTAATACAGGCTCTATATCTAAAATATGAGCAATCGGCTTCAACTTATTTACAGGAACATCTGTGTCGTTTTTCAACCCCACTACAAAACCTAAAACATTTCTAGGTCCAAACGGTACCTTCACACGACTACCCTCTTCAATAACATTCGCCCATTCCATAGGGATCGCATAATCAAATGGTCTATCAACATGATAAGTTGGAACATCGACTATGACCTCAGCAACAGAAACGTTCATTTGGCTACACCTTGTAATACATATGTCCACAAAGACTTTGCAAATTGCGCTGCATTGGTCACTTTCACTATCTGTCCGTTCACTTCAGCTGTGTCACTAAAATCAATCCACTCCGGTGATATGACATTCAGCATCGGTTCACCAACAACCTTTTGTCCAAAGGTTACCGCGCTTGTCCCTTCAATAGATAATTTAGGCGTACCATCCATAGTAGGGATGTTAGCCGCATGAATGAATAAAGCATGTGGATATTGCTTTTTGTATTGCTCTAACTTTTCGATTAGATCATACACAGTTACCCCGTTCTCACCTACAAGGACAATATTTGCCCCAAGTGTTCTTGCCTCTTCAACTAATGCCTGTCCAATTTTACCGTTCGCTTTTGTACTAATCATATGTTGGTCGTCCATTGGAACGGAGACTGCACCCGCAGTGACAATCACCGTTTTACCCGCAAGAGGCTTGGAATTAAAAGAAAAAAAATCTTTGACAATCGCAGTTATTTTTTCTGGTTCCTCTAAACGTCCTTTACCGACATAACCGCATGCTAAAAAGCCTTCCGATGGTTCAATAAATTGATAGCCATCTGCGACAAGTTGTGCCAAATTCCGTTTAACAGCAGGGTGATCGTACATATGCACATTCATCGCCGGTGCAATCCATACAGGAGCAGTTGTTGCCAGTAAGGTCGTTGTGACCATATCGTCCGCAATGCCATTTGCTAATTTACCAATGACATTTGCTGTTGCAGGTGCTACTAAAATTAAATCTGCCCAATCAGCTAAATCGATGTGGGCAATCACATGGGAGTCCTTTTCATCAAATGTATCGAAAAAGACATCATTTTTGGACATGACCTGAAAACTCAATGGATTCACAAACTGTCGTGCCGACGCTGTCATCATCACCTTCACATTTGCACCCGCCTGAGATAGCTTGCTAACCAGTGCCACAGCTTTATAGACAGCAATCCCACCTGAAACACAAAGTAAAATGTTTTTATTCATATACGATGTCGTCCTTTCAAACGATAAGCTCCCAAAGGAGGATTCCTCGGGAGCTCTCGGCGTTCTGTATAAGTAAAAATTTAATCAGAGGACGATACAGAAGTTGCAATTTAGCTTCGTAACTATACAGTGCTACATCTCCTCTTGGTTAAACCATTGAACCGCAGTTAGATTTCGTCTTCGTACACAGCTGACTCGTCTTGTGATACTTTCGTAAGTACACCTGCAGCTACTTCTTCAAGTGCTTTTCCTACATATTTATATGACACATATCTGTGTAAACGCTCTGTGCCATCTTCCTCTTGCATTTGGCGAGCGCGTTTTGAAGCTAGGCTCACTAAAGAATACTTTGAATCAATTTCTTTTTTTAAGGCATCTACTGATGGGTATAACATAGGTTTATTCTCCTCTCAACATTGACAAATATCTTTTTTCGACACGTTCTCTACGACAATGTTCTGCTTTAATAATAGCATTAATGCGGTCACAGGCATTTGTTACTTCATCATTTTCAACAACATAATCATATAAACTCATCATTTCAAGTTCTTCGCTTGCGGTTGCAATTCGTTTCGCAATAACCTCTGCTGTTTCAGTCCCACGACCTACTAAACGATCTTTTAATTCCGTTAAACTTGGTGGTGCTAAAAAAATAAATAAGGCATCCGGTGCTTTTTCACGAATTTGTGCAGCACCTTGCACTTCAATTTCTAAAAACACATCGCGCCCTGCATCAAGTGTTTCATTTACATAGGTTAACGGTGTGCCATAGTAGTTACCTACAAATTCAGCATGCTCTAATAAGCCGCCTTGATCAATTAACGCTTCAAATTCAACACGTGTCTTGAAAAAATAGTCTACACCATCTACTTCACCTTCGCGAGGATTTCGGGTTGTCATCGAGATGGAATACTCATAATTCGTATTCGGCTGAGAAAATAATTCTTTTCGCACTGTCCCTTTACCTACACCAGATGGGCCAGACAGAACAATTAATAATCCACGTTCTTTTATCATTTATTCTCTATATCTCCCTTAATTTATAACAGATGCAAGCATTCTATTCGATATTTTGAACTTGCTCACGCATCTTTTCTAAGATTGTTTTTGCCTGAACAACCGCTACAGATGCTTCTGTAGATTGGTTTTTTGAACCAATCGTATTAATCTCGCGGTGTATTTCCTGCATTAAAAAGTCTAACTTTCGTCCAACGGAAATCGTTTCTAGTAACGTTTCTTCCAGCTGTCCAAAGTGGCTATCTAATCGGTCTAATTCTTCGCTAATGTCCACTCGTTCTGCAAATATCGCTACTTCTGCAAGCAAACGATCTTCTAATAATGCGCCATTCGCTACTTCCACAATTCGTTCCAGTAAACGCGTACGATATTTTTCAACAGCTAGAGGGGCGTATAAACGTATCTGGTTTACCTGTTCCATTAACTGTTCTTTATATTGTAATACGACTTCTTGCAACTCTTGACCTTCGCGCTCGCGCATTTGTATCAGCTGATTAATGGCTTTAGTAATGACCTCTTCAACAGCACTAAGTAAATCCTCTGGTGTTAGCTGCGGTTTTTCCTGTACTAATGCTTGCTCAAGCGATAAAAGCTCTTGCATCGTCCATTTCTCTTCAAGTGGTACTTTACTTGCTAATTGTTCTTTTGCCTTACGATACGCTTCAATTAATGACCAATTAATTTCAATAGATTGCTCGACGTCTTCCAAGTCCTTCACATACACCATCACGTCAATTTTGCCGCGTGACAATGCTTGTGCAATCAATTTCTTTGCAAAAATTTCTGCTTCAAGCCATTCTTTTGGAAATTTTGCATGGATTTCTAAAAAACGATGGTTAACCGAGCGCATTTCTACGGTTAATTGGAAGTCTCTTGTTGTTGTGACACCTCTGCCAAAACCAGTCATACTACGCACCAAGGTTCGTCACACCTTTCTTTGCATACTGGGATTATTATAACATAAGCTCTGCCATTTATGACGTCTCACCGTAAAAAATTAGGTAGAGCAAAAGGTAATTCTACCACAATTGAAGCTATAATTTAATATTCACCTAAAAAATGCTATGATAAACATACGAAAAGAGCATTAGTGTCCGATTATTCTGGACCCTTAGCCTTTTACGCTGGAAAGATATGAACACGATAGTTACTTGCGAACACGTTAGGCAAGCTAATCAGGTCACAAATCAGCTTATTCTAGGGGGCAAACAACTTTTGCAGTACCATGCGCCAATAACAAAATAACAAAAGAAATACAATGATGCCTTGCATCGTTGGAAAGAGGAATTCATATGGCATTTGATGGCTTATTTACTTATTCAATGACAGCCGACCTTCAGCAATTAGTGACGGGTCGCATAACTAAAATACATCAACCGAACGCTCAAGAGGTTGTTCTACAAATCCGTGCGAATGGAGGAAATCATAAATTACTGTTTTCTATTCATCCATCCTATGCACGTATCCATCTTACAGAGCAGACGATAGGCAACCCTGCGGAACCTCCTATGTTTTGCATGCTTCTACGTAAGCATCTTGAAGGCGGTTTTATTTCTTCTATTAAACAGCATGATTTTGATCGCATTATTATAGTAGAAATTCAAAGTAAAAATGAAATTGGGGATCCTATAGTACGTGAACTACATGCAGAAATTATGGGTCGTCATAGTAATCTGCTATTAATTGATAAGGAACAGAAGAAAATTATCGATAGCTTAAAACATTTATCTCCTTCAGTGAATAGTTTCCGAACGATATTACCTGGACAGCCTTATATTGCACCACCTGCACAAGACAAATGGCATCCTTTAACAGTAACGGACGAACAATTAACCATTTTTTTTGCTGAACAGATAACTGCAAAGGATGTAGTTTCACAATTTGTAGGTTTCTCTCCGCTACATGCTGAGGAATTATTATTCCGTATAACAAAATCACCAAATGTAGTCGCATGCTTCAAGGAGTTTATGGCAGCATTTAATGATGGTGGGACTGAACCAATGTATGTACTAGCGAATACTAAAACATATTTCTCCCCTATCGCTTTAACTCATTTGCAAGGCGAAGCAACAGTTTATCCGAATGTACACGAGCTATTGGACCGTGTATTCTTTGCACGTGCAGAGCGTGATCGCGTAAAGCAACAAGCTGGCGATTTAGAACGTTGGTTGCAAAATGAAATTGATAAATTAACTTTAAAAACGAAGAAATTAAATAAGGACTTTGACCGTGCCTCAAAACTAGATCAATTCCAATTGTACGGTGAACTACTAATGGCCAATATATATGCCTTTGAAAAAGGCGTAAAGGAAGTAACTGTCACAAACTATTACAGTGAAACTGCCGACCAAATTACCATACCCGTAAGTGAGCGTAAAACGCCTATAGAAAATGCACAAGGCTATTACACCAAATATACGAAGGCAAAAAATGCACTGATTATGGTCAAAGAACAGTTGGAGAAAACAAAGGAAGAAATTACGTATTTTGAAATGCTCGCACAGCAAGTCCAACAAGCTTCACCAGGGGATATTGAGGAAATACGTGAGGAATTAGCTGAACAAGGTTATTTAAAATTGCGTCACGCAAAGAAAAAGAAGAAACAATCGAAGCCTGAGCCCGAACGATTTATATCGTCTACAGGTGTGCAAATATCTGTTGGAAAAAACAATAAGCAAAATGATATGCTGACATTTAAAATTGCAAAACGTACAGATATTTGGCTGCATACAAAAGATATACCTGGCTCTCATGTCGTCATACATGCCAGCGACCCAGATGACACCACTTTACGAGAAGCTGCAACACTAGCAGCCTACTTTTCAAAAGCTCGAGACTCCTCATCTGTGCCTGTAGATTTCACAGAAATACGACAAGTAAAAAAACCAAATGGTTCAAAACCTGGTTTTGTTATTTATTTTGAACAGAAAACACTATTCATAGATCCAGACGAAGCTGTCATTTTACAGTTAAAAAAACAGTCTTAAAGTGGTTGAATACGGTGCATTTTGCATCGTATTTTTCTTTTTGACTAACTCCTGTGTAATCAGCACTATACAACGATAAGAAAAAGAGATTTTCTTATCGATTTTTCAGTCGTTGTTCCCTATTGCCATTACGCGTAAAAAAACTTGTGAACAATCTGCACTGTTTATGACAACCGTTATTGACTTCACCTCATCGCAAAGCTAAATTTTAAGTATAATATAAATTCTAAACAGCAATTTAGAAAGGGCGTTACACTATGTCTGTAGGCAAAAAATTAAGCTTTGGTTTTTTCTCCATTATACTCACTTTATTTATTTCTTTACTTATTATGTTTTTTCTATTTTCCAATATAGAAAAAAAAGTAGAAAACGCATTAGATAACCGCGTTGCCTTGGTGGAGCTAGGCGATAATATTCAATTTGAGCTAGCCATGCAGGGCCTTTTCATTCGTGCAATGTTTATTGAGGATACAGTCAACAATAAAGAGAACTTTGAAAATTACTCAAGTATGCTGGATAAACATGTTGCTGAGATGATGGAAAAATCTGATTCTGCTCAAATGGATGCATTTGCAAAAGATCTAAATACATACAATGATGCCTTTAACGAAGCGGCTGATCAAGCCATTAATCTACATGATGATGGTAAATTAGATGAAGCTTTACAGATTGTGAATGGCGGTGCTCAACTAGCAAACAAAGGACTATTAGAAGTTTCAGATAAAATTGTGGAATACCAAAAAAATCAATTAACTAAGGTATCCGAAGAATCTAAGAAGGCAGTAAAAAATTCTCAAATAATTTCTGTTGTCGCACTTGTAATCGGTGTGGTGCTTGGAGTTTTTCTTGTCTTTTATGTGCAACGTACGATTTCTCGTCCTTTAAAAACCGTTGTGGCCGCTGCCAACAATATTGCAAATGGTGAATTATATCAACAAGATATTTCTTTTCAATCAAAAGATGAAATTGGTCAACTTTCTGTAGCTTTTAATACTATGAAAGGTAATTTACGTAGCCTATTAACAAATATACAGGGTAATTCAGAGCATTTAACAGCTTCTGCAGAAGAATTAACTGCTTCTACAGAAGAAATTGCTGCTACAACAGATGAGGTGACTGTACGTATTAATGAAACAGCCGAAACTGCGAACTCTGCTACATCAGCAGCCAATGAATGTGCACATGCAATGGATGAAACAGCAACTGGTGTACAACGTATCGCTGAGGCAACCCAGCAACTTCACTCTAGTGCAGTTGAAACATCAGAAGTAGCGAATATTGGTAACTCAGCAATCGAAGAAGCACAGCAACAAATGAATGTAATTTATGATTCTACGCAAATTATTAATAATCTCGTTCAAAAACTGAGCAAGCAATCCGTAGAAATAAGTAATATAACAGAAGTGATTACTGCAATTACTGACCAGACAAATTTACTGGCACTAAATGCTGCAATTGAAGCTGCTCGTGCGGGAGAGCATGGTAAAGGCTTTGCTGTCGTAGCTGACGAAGTGCGTAAATTAGCTGAAGAATCGAAGCAATCGGCTAATCAAATTGTTGCTTTAACTCAAGATATTCAACATGATACGCAAAATGTAGAAAACGCAGTAATAGAAGGTCTCCAATCTGTAACAGATGGGGTGAAGATTATCGGCAATGCTGGCCAAGCCTTTGATTCAATCGTCACGGCGATTGGTACAATGACAGATCAGATAGAAGATATTTCGGCTACGTCCGAAGAAATTTCCGCAAGTGCCGAACAAGTTGCTGCGTCTGTAGCTGAAATTGCACATGGAGCTTCTACAAGTGCAACCCATACACAAATTGTTGCTGACGCCATAAAGGAACAAGCCGATACCCTGCAACAAGTGAACTTAGTTGCTACAGATTTAAGTGAAAAGTCTTTAGATTTACAAAGTCAAATAAATCAATTTAAACTGTAACGAAACAAACTCACTAACAAGTTAGAAAAAAGCCACTCGCTTTCCTTGGAGGAACCGGCTAATCTCCTCCTCTATACGTTTTGTACGTGTCCAGGTACATTGTGCTTCTCCTGGTGTCTCACAGCTTTTTCCTCTCTCTACGGAATCATGAAGTGTTGTGTGATTTCAAGCTACTCAAAAACGAGATGAGGGCATACAAGCAGTAGACGGCATTTTAAATAAAAATCATAGTAAATTCACAAGGTTTCAGGAATACTAACATTCTTGAAACCTTCTGACTGTAGACAAACTCAAAAAATTGAGTTTGTTTTTTTCTTTTCAAAAATAGAAGTATTGATATGAGCCCGTTGATTTCCGCTACGGCGGATGCTTTTCCTAGGCATGGCTTCAGTCTCCTAGTCGCTACGCTCCTGCGGGGCCTTCAGTTCATGCTATTCCCGCAAAAGCCGCCGCCTGCGCTCCAAACAACTAGTGTACGGTTATTAAGATGATTGAGAGGATGAGGAAATATAAATAATGAACTACATCAATTAGAAATGCTGACAATTGATCAAATAATGCCTGTAGACCATTTAGTACGCAAATTGGAATCGAAAAATCATTGAACGCCATAGTTAGCGCATCATGTGGAAGAAGCCGATCATTTATGTCATCAATGACATGAAACAAATCTATGCACGTCAAAAAGGAACGATTAAAATGCGCAGCGTTTATAAAATGAAAGACTAAGCTCTAGCCCTCAAATTATTTCAAAAAAACATTGTCCATTATTTCTCATCACTAAAGATAGTATTTTTCCTTAAAAATAGCATGTTTTTGCTAATATTTTCTATTAATCTCTTTTTTTATTTTTCTTAGAAGTATAATCCCAGATAAATACAATACAAGTTTCTTATATATCATTAATAGATAATTTTATTCATGTTTTTCGATAGGATATTACAAGAAATTCCGTTATAAAAAAACTAAAAAACTTAGTTTTACATAGATTTTCTACAAAACTATATAAATTTCTCAAGGTAATACAACCGTGACTTTTGATTCATTTTTTATAGAGTGATAATATTATCGAAAAAATAGGAATTTTCCGTATAGTAAGTCAATTTTTCGTTTTTATTTTATTTTTGATATTTGAAGTTAGAATTTATCAAATTTTCATCATTTAATCACTTTCGTTCATTAAAGTGATAAATCGAAAAAAATTATTATTCTCCCCGATGTCAGATAATACTATATAAATTTGAATCTTTTTTATTTTGTACACAATGACTTTTTTGGTATATTAAATAGGAGCTTCACAAAAGGCTTAAAAATTGTATAAGGGGGATTCACATGAATAAGAACAAAAAGTTTTTATTACTAACAGTCATTGCAGTATTTTCTCTAGTACTTGCTGCATGCGGCTTCGGTGGAGATTCGTCAGATAGTTCAAAAGACGATAACAAAGGTTCTGGTTCAACAGAAACTGCTTCTAAAGAGCTGAAATTAGTTGTAGCTTCTGAGCCACCATCTTTACATCCGCAACTTGCAACAGATTCTACTTCTAGTGCTGTATTAATTAACGTATTTGAAGGTCTAACTCGTTTAGACGCTGATGGCAAACCAACTCCAGCAATTGCTGAAAAATGGGACGTTAGTCCAGATGGTTTAACTTACACATTTAAATTACGTGATGCAAAATGGACAAACGGAGATCCAGTAGTAGCTGGCGACTTCGCTTATGCATGGAAATGGGCTTTAAATCCAGAAAACTTATCTGAATATGCTTCTGTATTTTACCCAATCAAAGGCGCTGAAGCTTACAATTTAGGTGAAGGTTCTGCTGATGATGTAGCGATTAAAGCTGAGGACGACAAAACTTTAGTTGTAACTCTAGCAAACCCTACTGCTTATTTCGTAGAATTAACTGCGTTCAAAACTTACCTACCTCTTAACCAAAAAGTTGTTGAAGGTAATGACGAGTGGTACACAGATGCTGGTGAAAACTATGTAACTAATGGTCCATTCACATTAGACACTTGGAAACACAATGATTCATTAGTTCTGAAGAAAAACGCTGATTACTGGGATGCTGCAAATGTAGCATTAGAAACAGTCAACATCGGTATGGTTGAAAACGAATCAACTGCTGTTACTATGTTTAAAAAAGGTGAAATCGATTATTTAGGTTCTCCTTACCAAACTGTAGCTCTTGATGCTATTGATGGTTTCAAAGCTGATAAATCTTTACAAATTTCTGACTATGCTGCGATTTACTGGTATAAGTTCAATACAACAGACAAAATCACTGGAAACGCTAACATTCGTAAAGCGTTAACTTTAGCAATCGATCGTCAAGGTTTAATTGACAACATTACTAAAGGTGAACAAAAACCTGCATTAGGTATGGTTCCTTCTGCTATCTCAGGCTTTGAAGAAGATCGTGGTTACTACAAAGATAACGATATGGAAGGTGCAAAAGCTGCACTTGAAGCTGGTATGAAAGAACTTGGTATTACAGATCCAAGTCAAATTAAAATCAATGTTTCATTCAATACATCTGAAGCACATGCTGCTATCGCTCAATACATCCAAGAAGGATGGAGCAAAAACCTTGGTATTACTGTAGGTCTTGATAACTCAGAATGGCAAGTTTATTTAGAAAAACTTAATGTTTTAGACTACCAAGTTGGTCGTATGGGCTGGATTGCAGACTACAACGATGCATACACATTCTTAGAAATGTATGACACTGCTGCAAACGGTAACAATGACACAGGTTGGGAAAATGCTGAATACAAAGATTTATTGAAAAAATCTGTCGCTGAAATTGACCCTGCTAAACGTCTTGAGTATTTAAAACAAGCAGAAGCAATCGCTATGACTGAATTACCAATTGCACCAATTTATTACTACACAAACCTTTATGTGAAGAATGATAAGGTACAAAACATGGCTCCTGACCGTATTGGGAATATCCAACTTAAATCAGTTGACATTAAATAATTCAGATTTTTAAATTAAGTTTTATTTTGTAAAGCTCTACAGCGAAGAGCTGCCCCGTAGTCAACTTCGACTAGCGGGTCAGCTCTTTTTAAAATACGAAGGCATATATTTGTCTGAAAATTGACAAATAGAAGGAGGAGTTTCATGTGATTAAATATATTTTGAAAAGGCTGATGTATATACTTCTCGCGCTTTTCGTCATCGTAACGGTAACGTTTTTCTTAATGCGCCTTGCTCCTGGTAGTCCATTTGCAAGTGAACGTAATTTCCCTCCTCAAATTGAGGAAAAGTTAAACGAAACGTATGGATTAAATAACCCTTGGTATATTCAATATAAAGATTATTTAATCGATACGGCCACTTTCAATTTCGGTGAGTCTATGAAGTATAAAGCGCGTTCTACAAATGATATGATTTCTGAGAGCTTCCCGGTTTCTTTAACCTTAGGGATTGAAGCTATGCTACTGGCAGTTGGATTCGGTGTATTAATAGGCGTAGTTTCCGCGCTTTATCATAATAAGTTCCCGGATTATTTGGCAACGTCCTTTGCGGTGCTCGGCATTTCTGTACCATCATTTATTTTGGCTGGGTTAATGCAGTATTTCCTAGCATACAAACTAAATTTATTCCCCACAAGTGGATGGGATGGCTTTATATATAGTATATTACCTGCTTTAGCCATTGCATTCACTCATATGGGCTTTATTGCTAAATTAACTCGCTCAAGTATGCTTGAACAAAACAATAGTGATTATGTAAAAATGGCACGTGCCAAAGGTCTTGGTAAATGGACGGTTGTCTTCCGTCATACTTTACGTAACGCACTTTTACCTGTCGTTACTTATTTAGGTCCATTAACTGCTGGTGTTGTAACGGGTAGTTTCATTGTGGAACAAATTTTTGCAATCCCTGGACTTGGTAAGCACTTCGTTCAAAGTATTACAAACCGTGATTACACAGTTATCATGGGAACGACTGTTTTCTATTCAATCATCCTTTTATTTGCGGTTCTCATCGTAGATATTTTATACAGTGTAATCGATCCGCGAATTAAGTTGAAGGGAGCGAAAAAATAATGACGCAACAACCAATTGACAAAGATATGTTTAAAATTGTCGGTGGAAATCATGAGGCAACAGAAAGATTAGCCGATAAATCCGTTTCCTTCTGGAAAGAAGTTTTTATCCGTTTTTCACATAATAAAATGGCGATTTTTGGCTTAATCGCGTTAATTATTATTATTTTGATGGCGATTTTTGCACCAATGTTATCTCAATACAAATACAGTGATCAACTTGGTGTTTATAATGCCCCACCATCTGCTCAATTCTGGTTCGGAACAGATGATTTAGGCCGTGATATTTTCGTTCGTATTTGGGCAGGTGCTCGTATTTCCCTATTCATCGGGATTACTGCTGCAGTTATTGACTTAATCATTGGTGTTCTTTGGGGAAGTATTTCAGGTTTGGCTGGCGGTCGTGTTGATAATATTATGATGCGTATTGCTGACGTATTAACTGCTGTTCCTTACCTACTAGTTGTAATCGTTTTACTAGTTGTATTACAACCAGGGTTAGTTCCAATGATTATTGCCCTTTCGATTACAGGTTGGATTAACATGGCCCGTATCGTCCGTGGTGAGGTATTATCGATTAAAAACCAAGAATACGTACTTGCTGCCCGTACATTAGGAGCAAGCACAGGTCACTTGATCTTAAAACATTTAATTCCAAACGCACTAGGTGCTATTTTAGTAACAATGACATTAACAATTCCATCTGCTATTTTCACAGAATCATTCCTAAGTTACCTTGGTCTTGGGGTTCCTGCTCCGAATGCATCTTGGGGAACAATGGCATCAGAAGGAAATAAAGCGATTGCTAATGCTCCATGGCGTTTAATTTTCCCAGCAGTGTTTATCTCACTGACAATTTTTGCATTTAACGCAGTCGGTGATGGCTTACGTGATGCACTAGATCCTAAACTACGTAAATAAGGAGGTGGCTAAAATGAGTAAAAAAATATTAGAAGTAAAAGATTTAAAAGTAAACTTTAAAACCTACGCAGGTATTGTACATGCCGTACGTGGTGTGAGCTTTGATTTAAGTGAAGGCGAAACATTAGCAATCGTTGGAGAGTCTGGTTCTGGTAAAAGTGTTACGAGTAACGCTTTAATGAAACTAATCCCACAGCCACCTGGTATTTATGATTCAGGACAAATTTTGTTCAATGGCCGTGATTTAATTCCGTTAAGCGATAAAGAAATGTCCAAAGTACGCGGAAATGAAATTGCTATGATTTTCCAAGATCCAATGACGAGTTTGAATCCGACAATGAAGGTCGGACGTCAAATAACTGAAGTAATCTTACAACACAAAAAAGTTTCTAAAGACGAAGCTAAAAAACGCGCAATCGAACTTTTAACTCAGGTGGGTATCCCCTTCCCTGAAAAACGTTTTAACCAGTACCCACATGAATTCTCAGGTGGTATGCGACAACGTGTTGTTATCGCCATTGCACTGGCGGCAGATCCAAAGCTACTCATTGCCGATGAACCAACAACAGCACTGGATGTAACAATTCAAGCACAAATTTTAGAATTAATGAAAGAAATTCAAAAGAATTCTAAAACATCTATCATCTTCATTACACATGATTTAGGTGTAGTTGCCAATGTTGCTGACCGTGTTGCAGTTATGTATGCTGGTCAAATCGTAGAATATGGTACTGTAAACGATATTTTCTATAACCCGAAGCATCCTTATACTTGGGGACTTCTTGGCTCAATGCCAGACTTGGATAATAATGCAGATGAGCTATTACGTACGATTCCTGGTTCACCACCAGACTTAATTCACCCGCCAAAAGGAGATGCTTTTGCGGCTCGTAATGAATTTGCTATGGCCATTGATTATGAACAAGAGCCTCCTATGTTCCAAGTGAGTGAAACACATTTTGCAAAGACTTGGTTATTGCATCCTGATGCACCAAAAATTCCACTTCCAGATGCTGTTGCTAAACGTATCGAGGGCTTTTTAGCAAAGGAGGAACAATTCAATGACTAAATCAGGTGCAAAGAAAATACTTGAAATTAAAAACTTAAAGCAACACTTTGGATCTCCAAGCAGCCCTATTAAAGCAGTTGATGGCATCAGTTTCGATGTATACGAAGGCGAAACACTTGGACTTGTTGGTGAATCTGGTTGCGGTAAATCGACGACAGGGCGCTCTATTATTCGTCTATATGATATTACAGATGGCGAAATTATTTTCGACGGTGAAAACGTTCATGGTAAAAAATCTAAAAATGATTTAAAGAATTTCAATCGTCAAATGCAAATGATTTTCCAAGATCCGTATGCGTCATTAAATCCTCGTATGACAGCCGGTGAAATCATTAGTGAAGCTTTTGATATCCATGGACTTTACAAAAATAAAGTGGAACGTCGTGAAAAAATTACTCAGCTACTTGAAGCTGTTGGTTTAAACAAAGAGCACGCTAACCGTTATGCTCACGAATTCTCAGGTGGTCAGCGTCAACGAATCGGCATCGCGCGTGCTCTAAGCTTAGATCCTAAGTTTATCATTGCCGATGAACCAATCTCAGCGCTTGACGTATCCATTCAAGCACAAGTTGTTAACTTATTAAAACAACTACAAAAAGAACGCGGCTTAACCTATCTTTTCATTGCCCATGACTTATCCATGGTAAAATACATCAGTGATCGTATCGCTGTTATGTACCGCGGTCAAATCATGGAAATCGGTAAAGCAGATGATATTTATAATCGTCCTGTGCATCCGTATACAAAATCGTTACTATCAGCGATTCCACTTCCAGACCCACTGTCTGAAAAACGTCGCCAACGTATTCCATATCAACATACAGAAGTTGATGACAGTGCAACGTATCAAGAAGTTGGCGAACAACATTACGTTTATGGCACAGCCGATCTTGTGAAAACTTGGGTTAATGAAAGATAATATCATGTGTACAGTCCATCCATTGGAGTTCCAGTGGGTGGATTTTTTAGTATTTCACATCAAATCCTCTATAACGAAATCTATTTCTATATCATTCATATCGATTATGAAGATATGTTTATTTAACATTGTGGCTGTCGTTCGCTATCTGCTCTTACTAGCTATATAATTTCTAATACATAAACGTTTTTAGCTGCAATTGATGATTTAAGAAAACAGTCTTTCTCCTATCAAGAAAGACTGTTTCTTCGATATCAATTATTTTAATGGAGCATCTGCTGTTAACTCGATATTTTGCAGCTCTGTTTCATTCGCATAATCAACATTGTAGTTTTTCACACGTTTGTTTACAGGAATGATTTCTGTACGGAAGAATGTTGGAAATACCATTGCTTGTTCAGCCATATATTTTTGCCATGTACTGAATGCTTCTGCACGAAACTCTGGCTTCATTGCTTTGTCAGAATCAATATCTTTTAACATTTCTGTTAATTCAGGCGCAACAAAGCGGCTAAAGTTAAATTCTGCCCCTTCACTATATAATCCTGCTGGAGATGGGTTTGTACCAGTTCCCCATGCCGCCATAAACATATCGATTTCAGGATCATCAGCCTGTACTTTATCGTAGAAACTATTAAATTCAATTAATCTACCTGTCGTTAATTGAACATCTAAACCAACATCTTTCCAGTTTTGACGATAGTACTCTACAATTGCTTCATCCGTATCTGAACCCGCCATACTCGCAAGACGGATTGTAAACTTTTTGCCATCTTTATCTTCACGGATACCATCACCATCTGCATCTTTGTATCCTGCTTTATCTAGTAATTGTTTCGCTTTTTCAGCATCATAGTTATAGCCTTTTAAAGTTTCATCATAGTATGATGCAAATACTGGTGGAATCAATGAATTTGCTCGTACTCGTAGACCTTGATAGAATTTCTCTGTAACCGATTCAATATCCATCGCATAAGCCATTGCTTGACGTAAATTAATATCATTCATTTTTGATTTCTCATCAAAAATATTTATACGATTTGCCTTATCATATTTTCCCAATTTAAATCCAACATAAGAGTATGCTAATTCAGGTCGACCTAAAATCGCTACATTAGAAAGATTTTTCAAACCATCATATTGATTTGTTGGGAACGATGTCGCGATATCATATTTTCCAGTTTTTAAAGCTTCACCGATTGATGTTGAAGGTACAACTTCAATAACTACTTTATCAATCTTTGGCTTACCTTTGAAATAATGTTCATTTGCGACAAGTTGTACGGATTCACCATTAACAATTTTATCAATTTTGAACGCACCTAGTGTTACAGGGTTTTTACGTACTGCATCTGAAGAAATTAACTCTTTCACAGGAATAGACTCTAGCTGATGCTTTGGTTCTGCATAGCCCCACAAACCATCACCAAGCGAATAGATTGCTGGAGATACTTTCTTGAACGTAATTTCAATCGATTTTTCATCTAATTTTTTAATACCTGAAATAGTGTCTGCTTTGCCATCGTGATATTCTTCTACACCAACAATATTTTTAAAATCATCATCATATCGTACACCCTCATAATCTGGATGACCAATAATTTCATATGGATAAATTAAGTCATCAGTAGTTAACGGCTTACCATCGGACCACTTAACGTCTTCTTGAATTGTTATTTTTGCTTTATTATTTTCGGCATCAACTTCTAGTTTTGCAATGCCTGTATCTTTCACTAAAAAGTCGCCATCAAGCTCATAAAGAACATTTGAAGCATATTTCATAATTTCCGAATCATATTTATCCTCATATAATTCCCAGTTAAAAATTCCTTGGAAAGGTGAATCTGTTACAAGAGCTACCTGTAACGTTCCTCCTGTAATAGCACTCCCTTCATTTGTTATCTCCATCGGTATTGTGCTTGTATCCACCTTGTCATCTTCTGTTTGAGCTGGTTTATCTTTGTTGCCCTCGTCCGTTTGTGATGCATTTTTTTCAGCACCATTGCAAGCTGTTAATACAAGCATCACTGCAAAAATAACGGACAGCATTAACCATTTCTTTTTCATAGTAATTCCTCCCTTTTATCCTAATCTTTGTTTTGCGTCAGCTGCACGGCGAAGTGCTTGACCGACGTAATTTATACCAAGCATCAATATTAAAATCAATAGAGATGCGGGTAACCATACCCACCATTTTTCTGATAATACTAACGGATTTCTTGCATAGTTTACCAATGTTCCTAAACTTGGCGTTGAAGGGGGTAACCCGAACCCTAAAAAAGAAAGCCCTGTTTCAATACCAACGTTCCCTGCAAAGCTAAGGGTCAGATCTACAATCAAAATAGAGCTTAAATTAGGCAAAATCCCTTTAAACATAATAGAAAAATCACTTGTTCCCATCGTTTTTGATGCACTGACATAATCACGCCGCCCTTCTGATAGTGCCTTACTCCGTACTAAGCGTGCAGTGCCCATCCATTGAAATATAGTAATAATCAAAATCAACTCAATAACTCCATATTTAGGAATAATTGTGACCACTACAATGATGATCATCAATGTTGGTAATGTCATACAGAAATCAATAATACGCATAAATAGATTATCAATAAAACCTCCATAATATCCCATGATAATACCAAGCGCTATCCCCGCAATACCAGCAATTACCGTAATGGAAATAGCAATTAAAATGGAATTCTTTGCCCCAATAATTAACTGTCCAAACATATCACGTCCTGCTTCGTCTGCCCCTAGTATATATCCATTTACACCCGGTTCAGTGTAACGCTCTAACAGTTTGATTTTCAAAACCTCTTCTTGATTGAGAATCATTGCTGCAATTAGAAGGGCTATTATAAGAAGGGTTATTCCTATAAAAGATACCATTGCTAGTTTATCTTTTTTAAACTCTCGTAAAACGACTTGAATTCCCGTTGGAGGAGAGCTTTCAAATTTGACTGCCTCTTTGTTTTGTTGTTCCATTTGAATTCACCTCTCCTTAAACATTATTTTAGTAGTTAGTCTATGCGGATACGTGGATCAACAATGCTCATAATAATATCAGACAGTAGACTACCTAATAATGTTAAGAAGCCAAAAAGCATAACTAGCGCAGTAATAACGCTATAATCTCGACTCATTACTGAGCTGACAAACAAATTACCCATTCCTGGGAAACCAAAAATGGTTTCAATGAAGATGGCCCCGCCCAACAATCCAGTAATTGTAAATCCTAAAAATGCTGCAATGGGTAGCAACGAGTTACGGAAAATATGTCGAGTGTATACTTTACGCATAGGAATTCCTTTGCTACGCGCTGTTTTCACATAATCCTGAGTTTTTGAATCGATAATTTCGGAACGTAAATATTGAATAATGCTTGTTGTACCTAAGATAGCATACGTTATGGCCGGTAATAGCAAGTGATATATCTTATTCCAATAATATGCCGCCGTGCCTGGATCAAGTCCTACATCGACGGTCCCGCTGGTTGGGAACCACATGAGTCGATAACCAAAAATAAATAAGAAAATAAGTGATAAAACGAATGTCGGAATGGCATAGCTGATAAAACTGTAAAGTATAATGGATTTATCTAAAAATGATTCTTGGTAGCGTCCAGCCAGCATCCCTAGTGGAATCGCAATCAAATATACAAGGATAGCACTGAGTAGAGATAGCCAAAAAGTATTTAAGCCACGTTCACCAATCAGTGTGGACACCGCAATTTTATATGTATAGCTCTGTCCAAAATCTCCTTGTAGCGCATTCGTGATCCAATGGTAGTATTGAATATACCAGGGGTCATAGAAACCAGCTTGTATACGTAATTCCTCAATTCTTGAAGGATCTGTCTCAGGTGTAATAAGACCTGTAAATGGATCTCCTGGCATTTGCTTCGCCAAAATAAAAATAAAGAGACTTAACACAAACATTTGTGGAATCATCATCAACACACGTCTTAAAATTGTTTTCCACATACTATACGCCCTCCTGTTCAATCTCAGACATTGCTACTCTATGTGTATCTGAGATAGATTTTAAGGGGTATACTTTCCCATGCTCATCATAATATTTATGTTGCTCCTCATGATACTTCGCTTCGACATCTTGGCGTTGTATTTTTCGCTCCATACGTGTCTCAGGTTCAATATTCGGAATAGCTGACAATAAGCGATTTGTATAAATATGCTGTGGGTTCACATAAATATCATTTCTAGTACCTGTTTCGACAAAGCGTCCCTTATACATAATAGATATGTGATCACACATATGTTTAACAACGCCTAAATCATGCGAAATGAATAAATAACTAAGTCCAAATTCACTTTGAATATCTTTCATAAAATTAAGTACCTGTGCTTGCACTGACAGATCAAGTGCTGATACAGGCTCATCAGCTATAATCAATTTGGGATTACATGCAACAGCACGTGCAATACCAAGACGTTGCTTTTGACCTCCGGAAAATTCATGAGGATATTTTAAAAGTACGTCCTCTGACATACCAACAATCGCTAATAGTTCTTTAATCCGCTTGCGCTCCTCCTGATCGCTGAGCTTCATAAAGTTTCGAATTGGCTCTGCTAAAATATCGAGTACCCGCTTTCTAGGATTCATGCTTGAATGCGAATCTTGGAAAATCATTTGGATATCTCGGTTATATGCTGAATTACGTTTCCGGCGCTGGTTCGTTACGTTGTCCCCTTCATAGATGATTTGACCCGATGTTACTTTTTCTAAACCAATAATTGCCTTACCAGTTGTAGACTTACCAGAGCCCGATTCACCCACTAATCCATATGTTTTTCCTTTTTCAAATTCCATCGTAACACCATCAACTGCATACACTTTATCGGTAATTGTATTAAAAAAACCCCCACGTATTGGATAATGTACGTTCAAATCTTTAATTTGCATAAAACTCATACAGTCCCGCCTCCTTCTTCACCTTCGAAATGAAAGTGTTTCCAGCAGGTACATCTAACAAAATGTCCTGGTGCAATTTCATGTAATTGTGGTTTTTTTTCATGTAAAGATTCATTAATCCATGGTATACGAGCTGAAAATCGACACCCTTCACGAGGCAAATTCATGAGCGATGGTACCATACCATGAATAACCTCTAGCTTCTCATTTTCATCATGTGTTTGCGGTATAGAATTTAATAGCGAACGCGTATAAGGATGTTTAGCATTTCTAAATAACTCTTGGACAGGTGCTTCTTCAATTACTTGTCCTGCATACATCACAGCTACTCGGTCTGCTACTTCTGCTACCACACCCAAATCATGGGTAATTAAAATAATACCTGCTTCAGTTTCGGACTGTAACGATTTTAATAAGTCTAATATTTGAGCTTGTATCGTCACGTCTAGAGCTGTCGTCGGTTCATCTGCAATAATAATCGACGGCTTGCCGGATAATGCAATAGCAATCATGACACGCTGTCGCATCCCGCCGGACAATTGATGCGGAAATTGTCTTGCTACTCGATTCGGATTAGAAATGCCCACTTGATTTAGAAGCTCTAATACACGCTCTT
This sequence comes from Lysinibacillus sp. UGB7, assembly GCF_049058285.1. Taxonomy (NCBI): domain Bacteria; kingdom Bacillati; phylum Bacillota; class Bacilli; order Caryophanales; family Bacillaceae; genus Lysinibacillus; species Lysinibacillus sp. UGB7. The sequence continues at coordinate 111,368 of NZ_JBMGUV010000003.1, read as the reverse complement.
CACGTTGTTGTTTTGTTAGCTTTGTGTGATAGAGAAGGCCTTCAGCAATTTGTTCACCAATACGCATTAATGGGTTTAAAGCCGAGAGTGGATCTTGGAAAATGAATCCGATATCATTACCACGTAAACTATTAAACTGTTCTTCACTTAATTGTGTTAAATTTTGATTATTGTATAGAATTTCCCCCGAAACTTTTGTATTGATTTCATTGTGCAAACCTACAATAGTCGTTGCTAATGTACTTTTACCACATCCAGATTCACCAACAATTGCTAAAACCTCATTTTTTCGAAGCGACAGCGAGACTTCTTCTACAGCAGCGTGATATTCGTCTTTAATACGAAAACTCGTAGTTAAATTTCTAATTGTTAATAAGTCCTTCGCTGTATTCAAACAACCTCTCCTCCTATTTCAATATTCTGAAAAATACTGATAGATAGTGTTAATACTTATTCTAGAATTACATTTGCACAAAAACATTTTTAACACCTTTTAAACATTTGTTAACAAATCAATAGGCTTTTGCTACTTTTAATGTAAAAGCAACCATTTAATTACTGAAAGAATTATCTGACAATTAATTGTAGTATTATTTTATCTAGAAATAATGCGTTAAATCAAGTATATTTTTTAAATTATTACAATGAAAAATAAAAACCTACCATACATCTATTCCCAAAAAAAATAATAACTTTACATTGATATGCTGTTAATTATTAATTTTTATTTTTACTTCATTGCTAAAAAGTCATGATTTTATTATTTCGAAATAATAAAATCACTAATATTTACAGCACAACTAAGTACCAACAATCTTTATTCATCAATGTTTTCTGTGTTTACCAATAAAAAAACTAATATTTCTATATTTTCCAACAGTTTATTTTATAAACAATTGCTATCAATATATAATTTACTCTATTAATGTGTTAATAACCCAAATCATATTTTTCCACACTAAAAAAATACTTATTTACTTATTAATCTTACATACTTCTCCCATCATTTATTTTATGCATTTGCACAATTTTTATTCCAAAAATTTCTAGAAAAATGATAAATGGTTAAATAAATATAGATTATCGCATTAACTACGAGGCGTTCATAATGAAATTTCTCTAATTTTTATAGAAATTACAGCATTGAAAATTAAAATCTCTACACTACTTATAATTTGTATAATTCACTTTCATATCAATAAAGGGAAATATTATTAAAGTAATTGTTCCTATCCATAGGTAAATTTCGCTTCAGGCGGACGCTTTGCGTGGGCAAGACCGAGCCGCTTCGGGGCAACAGGTGTTTTATGTGCGAAAGCGAAGCGTCAGCAACAGGTGTTTTATGTGCGAAAGCGAAGCGTCAGCAACAGGGTGTTGGTCACGAAGTCGTTGTCACAGGACGTGACGCTTTTAGCCTTCGTTCCCATAAAACTCAGTCCAGGGTCTCGGTTCACTTCCCGCTGGAGTCGCTGCCTTACGCTCCTACCAAAAATGGTTCGTGTTTCTTTATAGAAAAACGATATATGAAAATGAATTCATCTAGAAAAGTATTAACATGCAATTCCAAAATAAGGGCACAATCATTTTGATTAATAAGCTCTCCCTGAAGTAGAATCGAAATATACCCAATAAAGGAAGTGAAAAATATGGTCAATATTATAGATACTTGGTTTACTGTAAAAGAAATTGACAAAAATACATTTGCAATTAGTGAATATGGGCATTGGGAAAAAGTCCATTCATTTTTGTTAATTGGAGAAGAGAAGTCAGTTTTAATTGATACTGGATTAGGCATTGATAATATAAAAAGAATTAGCAATCAATTAACAACATTGCCTATAATCGTCTTGACGACGCATGTTCATTGGGATCATATTGGTAGTCATGGAGAATTTGAAAATATTTATGTGCACCAAGAAGAAGTGGATTGGCTGAGAAATGGCATAAAAAAATTATCTATTGAACAGATAAGAAAAGATATAAGTCGTGATATTACACTACCAACTCCCGAAACATTTAACCCGGAAACATATCAACCATTTCAAGGAAACCCCACGGGTATCTTACAGGATGGGGATATTATTGATATTGGAGACAGAAAATTAACTATCTTTCATACTCCCGGACACTCACCAGGACATATTTCTATTTTGGATAGAAAAAATGGCTATTTATTTACAGGTGATTTACTTTACGATAAAACACCTGTTTATGCTTTTTTTCCGACAACTAATCCGGTTGACTTAGTTAATTCATTAGAAAAGATATCAAATATGCCAAACATAACACGGGTATTTGGCTCACATAATACATTGGGACTTGATCCTGCTATTTTAATAGAAGTAAAAAATGCAGTTGAAACATTAAGAAAAAATGGCCTTGATAAATTTGGGACAGGAATTCATAAATTTAAAGGATTTAGTGTACAGTTTTAATGAAATTTTTTTAATGTGTTGACGCGGGGACAATTAGTTACTAACTATAAAAGCGTGGTACGAAAATAACTGTTTTCGTACCACGCTTTATTAAGTAATTTTTACAAACTCATCTACTTTAATTTTTCAAATGTGACTGAAACTATTCCCATCCCAGACTATCTTTAGCAGATGTTTTAATGTTTTAAATCTTTAATAGAGAATCAGCTTTACAGTTCCCCTGCTTTCAGTTTTGCGTGCCAATCTTTTAGGAATGGGATGTCCTGTTCTTTAATAGCGCCTGATTCGTTCGCAGCTTCAATTAAATAATCAAAGTTTGTAAGAGATACATATTGAATGCCAGCTTCATCGAATGCTTGTTCAGCGCGTGGTAGATTGTAAGTGTATACGCAAACAACGCCTAGTACTTCACAGCCAGCTGCGCGTAAAGCTTCCACTGCTGTGATGGATGAACCGCCTGTCGAAACAATGTCTTCTACGACAACGACTTTTTGACCTGCTGCGTATTTACCTTCGATTTGGTTGCCACGACCATGCTCTTTTGCTTTTGAGCGCACGTAGACCATTGGTAAATCTAAAATATCACTTACCCAAGCGGCATGTGGAATTCCTGCTGTTGCTGTACCAGCTACGATTTCTGTTGCACCAAAGTGTTCTTTAATAACAGATGCTAGGCCATGTGCTAACTGTTTGCGAATGGCAGGATCAGAGATTGTCAAACGTGTATCACAGTAAATCGGTGATTTAATGCCTGATGCCCATGTGAATAACTCTGTTGGATTTAATTCGACTGCGCCTACCTTTAACATCGCGTGTGCAATTTCGTTTTGTAATGTCATATTGATGCCTCCCATAATTCGCTTACGATTTTATATGCTGCTACTGGATCTTGTGCCCCTGTTACAGCACGCCCCACAACAATTAATGAAGATCCATCTTGTTTTGCGCCATCTGGTGTGGCAATGCGTTTTTGATCATGTGCGTCGCCACCTGCTAAACGAATACCAGGTGTAACACGTAAGAAATTCTCACCACAAGCTGCGGCAATCGCTTTTGCTTCATGTACCGAGCAGACAACGCCATTTAATCCAGCTTGTTTCGTTAAACTTGCATAATGTAATACGGATTCCTGTAAAGATAAAGCAATTTTTTGCTCTGCCTGCATTTGCTCCTCTGTTGTTGATGTAAGCTGTGTCACTGCAATTAATGCCGCACGTTCACGACCTGCTGGCGTACCTGCTTCTAGACCTTCAAGTGCGGCTTCCATCATAGGACGACCCCCTGCTGCATGGACATTCACTAAATCTACCCCCAGTTTCGCTAAGCCCTTCATCGCAGAGCCAACTGTGTTTGGAATATCATGTAGCTTTAAATCAAGGAAAATATCGTGTCCTAAATCCTTCACTTTCCGTACAATATCTGGACCTTCCTGCATATATAACTCCATGCCAATTTTCACGAAAAGAGGTTCATTAAAATGTTGTAAAAACTTGAAAACTTCCGTCTCTCCCGGGAAATCAAGTGCAAGTATTGGTTTTGTGTGCATTAACGATGGCTCCTTCCGATAAGTTCTGAAATATGCTCTACACCCAAAGTATCAAGCATTGCTGGTAACTCCTCAATAATGTTCGGACACACGAAATGGTCAACAAAGTTTGCAGTACCCACTGCGACTGCTGAGGCCCCTGCTGACATAAAATCAATAACATCCTGTGCTTCTGTCACGCCACCCATCCCAATGATTGGAATATTGACGGCTTTATATACTTCATAAACCATGCGAATGGCAACGGGCTTTACTGCCGGGCCCGATAAACCACCCGTACCATTTGCAATCACAGGTTTCCCTGTTCGTTCATGTAGTCTCATACCAATTAACGTATTAATCATTGTAATACCGTCTGCACCGCCAGCTTCAACAGCTTTCGCAATATCTACAATATTTGTTACATTCGGTGATAACTTGACGTAGATAGGTACTTCAGAAACAGCCTTCACCGCAGCTACAAGTTCACGTGCTGTCTGCGGATCTGTACCGAATTGAATACCACCACATTTCACGTTTGGGCATGAAATATTAAGTTCAAGCGCTTTTACATTGGGAGCAGCTGAAATTCGGCGTGCTACTTCCACATAATCTGCTGTTTCAGTACCGGCTACATTCGCAATGATTGGTACATCATAGCCCTCTAAAAATTTCAATTCCTCATTCATTACTTTTTCAATACCAGGATTTTGTAAGCCAATTGCATTGAGCATTCCTGCTGCTGTTTCCGCCACACGAGGTGTAGGGTTGCCTGGCCGTGTTTCCACTGTTGTTGCTTTAATCATAATAGCGCCTAGTTTTGATAAATCATAAAGTTGCGCATATTCACGCCCAAAGCCGAAGCAACCCGATGCTGGCATAATTGGATTTTTCAACTCTAAGCCTGGTAAATGGATATTTAAACGACTCATAATGCCACCGTACCTTTCGGGAATACTGGACCGTCAGAGCATACTTTGACATAGTCTTTTTCAATTTGATCTGTTGTTTTACATACGCATGCGAAGCAAGCACCAATACCGCAGCCCATGCGCTCTTCAAATGATAGGTAACCCTCTTTTTCTGGATAGAATCCTTCTAATGCTTTTAACATAGGAAGAGGACCACAAGAATAAAACACATCAAATTCAGGTGCACGTGACGCTAATACGTTTGTAACAAAACCTTTTGTGCCTTTAGAGCCATCAACTGTCACATAGTGTGTTTCCCCTAGTGCATTGAATTCCGTCTCATAGAAACATACATCCTCCGTTTGGAAGCCTAACACATGGATTGTTTTGACACCGCGGGCATTTAATTGTTTTGACAGCTCATGTAATGGTGGTACACCAATACCGCCGCCAACTAAAAGTGCTGTACCCCCTTCTTTCACTGCATCTACAGGGAAACCATTACCGATAGGGCCAAGTACATTCACTAACTGTCCTTCACGATTTGTCGCTAAAACTTTTGTGCCGCGACCTTCCGCACGATAAATCATTGTAAATTCGTTGCTGACTTTGTCTACATTCGCAATACTAATTGGTCGACGTAAAAGCGGCTCCAATGAATCAGACACCTTTACATGGACAAACTGGCCAGGAGTCATTTCCTGCACCAGTTCCCCATGAAGTGTCAATTCGAAAATGTTTGTCGCAATTTGCTTTTGTGAGACGACCGTCATTTTCTCTTGACGTATCATATTAGTGTACGACCTCCGCTTTAGGCATTTGTTCTGCTGTGAATGTCATCGATTCGATAACACGTAGCATAGCTTCTGCTGTATCCAGTGAAGTTAAGCATGGTACGCCGTTTTCTACAGACTCACGACGGATACGGAAGCCATCACGTGCCGGCTGCTTACCTTTTGTTAATGTGTTTACAACTAATTGTGCTTCACCATTTTGGATTAAATCTAGTAATGTTTGTCCTTTCGCACCAATTTTGCCAACTACATCCGTACGCACGCCTGCCGCTTCAAAGCTTTGTGCTGTACCTTCTGTCGCCACAATGCGGTAGCCTACTGTTGAGAAACGTTTTGCCAGTGCGATAGCTTCATCTTTGTCTTTATCGGACACTGTGAATAATACTGTGCCTTCTGTACGAATTTCCATACCAGCTGCAACTAATCCTTTATAAAGAGCTTTTTCTAGTGTTGCATCTTTCCCCATTACTTCCCCGGTAGATTTCATTTCAGGGCCTAATGTGATGTCCACTCTACGTAATTTTGCGAATGAGAATACTGGCACTTTCACAAACACACCTTTTTGCTCAGCCGCTAAGCCTGTTGGATAGCCTTGTTCCACAATTGATTTACCAAGAATCGCTTTCGTTGCGATATTGGCCATCGGGATATTTGTAATTTTACTTAAGAATGGTACTGTACGAGATGAGCGTGGGTTCACCTCAATTACGAACACTTCACCTTGTGAAATCACATACTGAATATTCATTAAACCAATGATGCCAAGACCTTTAGCTAGACGAGTTGTATAATCCACTAATGTATCTTTTTGTACCTGTGTTAATTTTTGTGGTGGATAGACTGAAATCGAGTCACCAGAGTGAACCCCAGCACGTTCGATATGCTCCATAATACCAGGAATCAACACATTTTCACCGTCACAAATTGCATCAACTTCGATCTCATTCCCCGTTAAATAACGGTCTACAAGCACTGGGTGATCTGGAGATGCTTCTACTGCATTTTCCATATAGTGTTGTAGTTCTTCTTCGTTATAAACGATTTCCATCGCGCGTCCACCAAGTACATAAGAAGGACGAACGAGTACTGGGAAGCCAATGTCCTTCCCAATGACAAGTGCTTCTTCAGCAGAAGTAGCTGTTTTACCAAGCGGCTGTGGAATGCCGATTTCATGTAATGCTTGCTCAAATTTATCACGATTTTCCGCACGATCGATATCTTCTAGCGTTGTACCTAGAATTTTCACGCCGTTTTCCTCTAACTTATCAGCAAGGTTAATAGCTGTTTGACCACCGAACTGAACTACAACTCCAATTGGTTGCTCCAGATCAATGATGTGCATAACGTCTTCGATCGTTAATGGTTCGAAGTATAATTTATCAGAAATGGAGAAGTCCGTTGAAACTGTTTCTGGGTTGGAATTGATAATGATAGCCTCGTAACCAGCTTCTTGAATTGCCCATACAGAGTGGACTGTTGCGTAGTCGAACTCTACCCCTTGACCAATTCGGATTGGACCTGAACCTAGTACGATAACTGATGGTTTATCCGATTTGATTGATTCGTTTTCGTCTTCATATGTGCCATAGAAGTATGGCGTTTCCGACTCGAATTCTGCTGCACATGTATCAACCATTTTATAGACAGGGATAATGCCATGTTCTTTACGATATGCATACACTTCTTCAGGTGTCGTTTTCCAAAGCTCAGCGACTTTTTTATCAGCAAAGCCAAGACGTTTTGCTGTGCGTAATACCTCTTTATCGTTTTTATGGTCAGCAAGTGTTTGTTCCATATCAACGATGTTCTTAAATTTATTTAAGAAGAATAAATCAATGGCAGACCATTCATGAATTTGCTCAATTGTCACACCGCGACGAAGTGCTTCTCCGATGAAGAATAGACGCTCATCCCCAGCTTTACGGATACGTTTTTCAATCCAAGAATCCGAGTTGTCTTCTGCGTGTTTTAGCTCTAAATGTACTTGGCCTGTTTCAAGCGAACGAACTGCTTTCAGCATCGCTTCCTCAAATGTACGCCCTAGTGCCATTACTTCACCAGTTGCCTTCATTTGTGTACCAAGATTACGTTTTGCTGATTCAAATTTATCGAATGGCCAGCGTGGAATTTTCGCCACGATGTAATCAAGTGCTGGCTCAAAACAAGCATAAGTCGAACCTGTTACTGGATTTTTAATTTCATCTAGTGTAAGTCCTACAGCGATTTTTGCCGCAAGTTTGGCAATTGGGTAACCAGTTGCTTTGGACGCTAATGCTGAAGAGCGGGATACACGTGGGTTTACTTCGATTACATAGTAATTGAAGCTATATGGATCAAGAGCTAACTGTACGTTACAACCACCTTCGATTTTCAATGCACGAATAATATCTAGTGAAATATTACGTAGCATTTGGTTTTCACGATCTGATAATGTTTGTGTTGGTGCCACGACGATCGAGTCACCAGTATGAATACCCACCGGGTCAACGTTTTCCATGTTACATACGACGATTGCGTTATCCGCTGCATCGCGCATTACTTCATATTCAATTTCTTTATAGCCAGCGATTGATTTTTCCAGTAAACATTGTGTTACCGGAGAGTATTTTAAACCCGATGTTACGATTTCCTCTAAGTCTTGGTCATTGTAACAAATACCGCCACCTGTACCGCCAAGTGTGAATGCAGGGCGCACGATAACTGGGTAGCCTATGCGGGCAACTAACGCATGCGCTTCTTCCATGTTGTGGATAATGTCTGATTCAGGTACTGGAGCACCTAGCTCATACATTAGGTTACGGAATAAATCACGGTCTTCTGCTTTATGAATGGCATCTAATTTTGTACCTAAAATTTCGATGTTCAATTCGTTTAAAATACCTGATTCGTCTAACTCGATCGCCATGTTTAGACCTGTTTGGCCACCAAGCGTTGGCAGGATTGCATCTGGACGTTCTTTACGTAAAATACGTGATACGAATTCAAGTGTAATTGGCTCGATGTATACTTTGTCTGCAATTTCTGTATCTGTCATGATTGTCGCAGGATTTGAGTTTATTAAAATAACACGGTAGCCTTCTTCTTTTAATGACAGACAAGCTTGTGTTCCTGCGTAGTCAAATTCTGCTGCTTGTCCGATTACGATTGGGCCTGACCCGATTACTAAAATAGTTTCTATATCTGTACGTTTAGGCATGTTGTTTCCCCTTCCCTGCTTCTACTTCCATCATTTCGATAAATTCATCAAATAAGTGATTTGAATCTTCTGGACCTGGTGATGCTTCTGGGTGATATTGCACTGTGAAGATTGGGTATTTTTTATGTCGAACTCCTTCACAAGTACCGTCATTTAATGCGATATGTGTTAATTCTAAATCTGTGTCTTTTAAAGAATCGATATCGACTGCATAGCCGTGATTTTGCGATGTTAAATCTGTACGACCTGTACGTAAATCTTTTACTGGATGGTTACCTCCGCGGTGACCGAATGGTAATTTGAATGACTTCGCACCACTTGCTAATGAGAAGATTTGGTGACCTAGGCAAATACCGAACATTGGCACTTTTCCGATTAAATTGCGCACTGTTTCGATGCCTTCTTCAACATCCTCTGGGTTACCAGGGCCGTTTGACAGCATAATACCATCTGGATGCCATGCTAAAATTTCTTCTGCCGGTGTATTGTAAGGTACTACAAGTACGTCACAGTCACGTTTATTTAACTCGCGTAAAATACCGTGCTTCATACCATAGTCGATTAACACCACTCGCTTACCACGACCTGGTGATGGATACGCAGCTTTTGGTGTTACTTCACGAACATGATGAGTAATCGCTGGTGTAGCTTGAAGTTGTGCCACGATTTCCTCAACATTTACTTCCTCATCCGCTGCTGTCAAAATGGCTTTTACTGAACCTTTGTTACGAATAATACGTGTTAATTTACGTGTATCAATGCCTTCAATCCCTGGGATATCCTTTGATGTTAAGTACTCATCTACAGTTAAATCACATCGGAAGTTTGAAGGAGTTTTCGCTAACTCACGCACAACAAATCCACGAATTGCTGGTGTGATAGATTCGAAATCATCGCGGTTAATACCGTAGTTACCGATTAATGGGTATGTTAACGTTACGATTTGTCCGTAGAACGAAGGATCTGATATTGTTTCTTGATACCCCGTCATGCCTGTTGTAAATACGACCTCACCTTGTGAAGCTCGTTCACTACCGAACGCTGTACCTGTGAATACTGTGCCATCTTCTAAAATAAGTAAACGTTTTTTCATTACTCTACCTCCTGGTATACGATATTACCTTCAAAAATTGTTACAACTGGCCAACCCTTAGCAGCCCATCCGTTAAATGGTGTATTACGACCTTTTGATACAAAACCTTCTGCATCAATTGTTTGTTCTTTCGTTAAATCTATTAAAATCATGTCTGCAGAAGCACCAACTTCCAATGTTCCGTATGGTAAGTCAAAAATTTGTGCTGCCTTGACAGACATCCAATCAATCAATTGCTTTAATGTCCATTTACCTGTTTCTACAAATTGTGTATAGAGCAGTGGGAAAGCCGTTTCAAAGCCGACAATACCAAATGGTGCGCCAACCATGCCGCAGCATTTTTCTTCTACTGTATGTGGTGCATGGTCTGTTGCGATACAGTCAATCGTGCCGTCTAATAAGGCTGCATGTAGGGAGTCTTTGTCATTTGCTCCGCGTAATGGTGGGTTCATTTTCCAGTTCGCATCATCTGATGGAATATCCATTTCTTCAAGTAATAAGTGATGCGGGCAAACCTCTGCAGTTACAAGGATACCTGCTGCTTTTGCGTCACGTACTGCACGCACAGATTCCTTTGTTGAAACATGACAAACGTGATAGCGTGCGCCTGCTGCTTCTGCAAGAAGAACGTCACGGGCAATTTGTACAGACTCACAAATGGATGGAATCCCTGGTAAACCAAGCTCAACATTGCGTTTACCTTCATGCATAACACCGTCGTAAATTAGTGAGTTATCTTCACAGTGTGCCACTACAACCACATCGTGCTTTGCAGCATCCTTCATTTGTTCATACATTGTCGAAGCCAGTTGGATGCCAACACCGTCATCAGAAAATGCTACAGCACCTTGAATTTTTAACTCCTCAATGCTGGTACGAACTTCACCGGAAATATCCTTTGTTAAGGAACCATAGGGTAATACACGAATTACTGCGCTTTCCTTAATTAAGCCGTTAATCAGTTGCATATTTTCTACTGAATCGGGTACGGGTTTCGTATTCGGCATGGCACAGATTGTTGTGAAACCACCCTTCGCTGCTGAAGCCGAGCCTGTTGCTATTGTTTCTTTATGTTCAAATCCTGGCTCACGTAAATGCGTGTGTACATCGACAAAGCCCGGCGCCACAACTAATCCATTCCCTTCGATGATTTCAGCACCTTCTACATTTACATGTTGTCCAATTGCAGTAATTTTTCCATCGGTCATGGCGATATTTACTGTATTTAACTCGCCCTGTTCGTTTAACATTTGTACATTTTGAAGTAACTTTGCCATGTTATTCTCTCCCCTTTAAAATTGTTTCTACAATTGCCATACGTGTGAATACACCGTTGCGCACTTGATCAAAAATTCGTGAACGCTCGCACTCTACTAGCTCCGACGCAATTTCTACATCACGATTTACCGGTGCTGGATGCATAATAATTGCTCTATCCTTCATTTGTTTTTCACGTTCTATCGTTAAACCATACTTTTCATGATACTCTTCTTTTGAAAAACTTTTGTTAACCTTATGGCGTTCATGTTGTACACGAAGTAACATAATAACATCGCTTATTTCGATTAAATCATCCCAAGAGTGATGTGCTTCAAAGCCACCTGTCCATTCTTCTGGACAAAGGAAGTGAACATTTGCCCCTAAACGCTGTAATGCCGTAGCATTGGATTTAGCTACGCGGCTATGCGATATATCGCCAGCAATCGTAATATTCAACCCCTCAAAAGAACCAAACTCTTTTTTAATTGTGTAAAGGTCAAGTAGTGATTGTGAAGGATGTTGACCAGCACCATCCCCTGCGTTAACGACTGCAACATTAATGCCTTCAAGCAGTTCATTGTAGTACTCATCTTCTTTTGCTCGAATGACCACTGCATCTATACCAATCATTTCCAATGTCTTTACTGTATCATACATTGTCTCTCCCTTTGTCACACTGGAAAAGCTAGCATCAAACGGGATAATTGTACAACCTACTTTGCGCTCTGCCATTTCAAAGCTCGTTTTTGTACGTGTACTTGGTTCAAAAAATAAGTTTGCTACGTTGTAAGCGCGAGATAACGATGATGCTTCTCCATTTTCAAAAGCCTGCGCACGATTTAGGACGCTGTTAATTTCTTCAGTTGTTAAATGTTCCATCGATAATAAGTTCTTCATCATGTACCTCCATTGTTGTGTGTCATGAACGCCTATGTATGACGTTCTTCATTATTCAACTTGCTGAATAAATATCAAATTCCCCTTGGTATATTTGCTGCTGTCTCTAAGCTTTCGCGTAAAAAACAACTGCGGCAACCGTCGGAGGTTTTAATTTACAACAAGCAAATAAATTAAAAGCCCCGCTGATGTCATCAACGAGGCATAAGGAGGCGTGACAAGTTAAAGTTAGAACGCATTCAAACTTTTATCTTGTCCACATCTTCCCCTTTTTTGCCTCTCTGGACAATTCATTAAAAGGTACTACATATTTAGTTAATCATAGTCTGCAACTTCTTTATCGCGTCCCGGTAATGCTAGGTTTAGAATTACACCGATAATGGCCGCTAATGCCATGCCTTCAATGGCAAATGAATTAGTAAATTTAAGCGCTGCACCGCCTATTCCTACTACTAGGATAACAGATGCAATCACCATGTTACGATTGTTTCCAAAGTCTACATTGTTTTCAACAAGCATACGTAAACCACTAGATGCGATAATACCAAACAATAAGATTGAAATACCACCAAGAACTGCTGTCGGTATTGTCGAAATTAGGGCCATTGCTTGTCCAAAGAATGATACGACTACCGCAATGACTGCTGCTCCCATGATAACATACACGGAGTAGACACGTGTGATTGCTAACACACCGATATTCTCACCGTATGTCGTTTTTGGCGGTCCGCCGATAAAGGAACTCACTAATGTCCCTAAACCATCTCCTAAAATCGAGCGATGAAGGCCGGGGTTTTTTACATAATTTCGGTTTACTACTTTCCCCAACACTAATTGGTGACCGATATGTTCTGAAATCGTCACGATCACAATTGGTACCATTGCAAGTAAAATTTTTGCTGTAATATTGAATTCATAGTCCACTCCTGGAATTATGAAGTCCGGTAAGGCAAAAAATGTTGCTTCTTTTACTGGTGTGAAATCAACAATTCCGATGATGACTGAATAAATATACCCCACAATGAGACCCATCAGAATCGGCATCGCACTTAAAATATTTTTGAAGTATACTGTAAAAATAATTGCTGCAAATAATGTGACAAGCGCTGCTGAAAAATGTAATGTACTGTATTGAGATACTATTTCAACAACTCCAGTTGTTTCATTTAACTGTTCTACATTTATGTTCATCGCCATGTTTACTGCTGTACCTGATAGTCCTAACCCAATGACGATAATAACTGGTGCTACTACGATTGGTGGCAGTAAGCGCATTAACCATTTATAACCTGTTTTCCATATTAATAAAGATACTATACCGTACACTAAGCCGACCGCCATTGCACCTATCATTGCATTTCCTGGGCTTACACTTGCACCGTCTTCAGTTAAGCCATTGGAAGCAATTAAAATCGGTGAAATAAAGGCGAATGATGAACCTAAGTATGCTGGTACTTTAAACTGAGTAACTAATAAGAAAATAAGTGTGGCAATCCCACTTGTCAAAAGGGCAATTGCTGGGCTAAGTCCTACAAGTTGTGGTACCAAAATGGTTGACCCGAACATGGCAAACATATGTTGAAAACTTAATGTCACCAATTGTATTGGGGTTGGTTTCTCATTAATATCTAATACTGCCTTTGACATATAGTTTCCTCACTTTATTGTTAATCTTCTTTATAAATTGTGACGCAATCTTCTCCATCTACTTCTTGTAAATGTACAACGATACGTTCAGTACCTGAAGTTGGCACATTTTTTCCTACATAGTCTGCTCGAATCGGTAACTCTCGGTGTCCTCTATCGATGAACACTGCTAATTGAATTTGTGCAGGTCGTCCTAAATCCATTACTGCATCTAATGCAGCGCGTACTGTACGTCCTGTATATAAGACATCATCGACTAAAATGATTTTTTGATTCACTACTTCGTAAGCAATATCAACTTGTTCAACATGTGCCTGCTCATTTTCGTGCTTAGTCGATAAATCATCTCGGTATAAGGTAATGTCTAGCTCCCCTGTACGAATCGCTTTACCTTCAATTTTTTCAATGCGCTCTGCTAATCGTCTTGCTAGAAAAGCACCGCGCGTTTTAATGCCAACTAAAATACATTCATCAATACCTTTATTTCGTTCAATAATTTCATGTGCTATGCGTGTTAATGCTCTTGTCATAGATTGGCCATCTAATAACTCATTTTTTGTCACTATAATTCCTCCCCTCTTCTAGTTATTGTTGGTCATGTGTCACTAAACGAAACTACCATCGTTAGAAATTCACTTCAATCCTGTCGATCATACGTTGAGCAAATCGGCGTTTCGCATCCGTTGTACGGAATAAAAAAACCTCTCGAGGCGAAAAGCCTGAGAGGGTTATATACGTGTTCAAATAGCATGTTGAAAAATTTGCAGCACAAATTTTTTGCAACACTATCACATGTACCTTCTCAGCCTCTCTGGACTGCCATTAAAGGTGAATATTTAGTTAAGTTGTTCATTCACTGTCGTTAGTATAGACCTTCTTTAAATATTCGTCAATGGTTATTTCTTAACTCATCTAATAATTGGACATAATCAGCAGGAATAGGTGCTTCAAACTCCAAATATTCACCTGACGAAGGATGATCAAATCCTAATATACCCGCATGTAATACTTGTCCACCAAAATCCAAGGTCTTTTTCGGTCCATATTTTGGATCTCCAGCAAGGGGGAATCCTATATATTTCATATGCACGCGAATTTGATGTGTTCGTCCTGTCTCTAAGCGACATTCTACAAGCGTGTAATCGCCAAATCGTTCAGTTACTTGGAAATGTGTCACCGCATGCTTGCCATTATCAACAACAGCTTGTTTCTGTCTATCTTTTTGGTCACGTCCGATTGGTGCTTCAATCGTCCCTTTATCATGTGCGATATGCCCATGTACAAGGGCCGTATATTTACGAGTTACCGTTTTTTTCACAAGCTGGTCAACTAATGATACATGGGCCGTGTCATTTTTTGCAACCATTAGTAAGCCCGATGTATCCTTATCGATTCGGTGTACAATGCCTGGACGCATTACACCATTAATGCCTGATAAGTCTTTACAATGATACATTAAGCCGTTTACGAGTGTCCCTGTCAAATGACCTGGCGCCGGATGAACTACCATCCCCTTTGGCTTGTTGACAACGAGTACATCCGCATCTTCATAGACGATATCAAGGTCTAAGTTTTCAGCTATTACATCTAATGGCTCTACCTCTGGTACAGTTATTTCGACAATGTCGCCTACTTTTACCTTATATTTCGCTTTTACTGTCTCACCATTCACTTTGACAATACCTTCTGTAACCCAATTGCCAATTTGTGTACGTGACCATTCTGTTTGCACAGTTGAAAGCGCCTTATCAATACGCTCTCCTTGTTGCTGTTCTTCGATTGTATATGTTACTTGCGTCATTGTTTCACCTGTTTCTTTTCTTTTTTATCTTCGATGATTAAACCAATCATTAGGACAACTACAGCAACTGTTAATGCCGCATCTGCAATATTAAAGATAGGGAAATCATAATTCATCACTGGAATTAACACATCAACAAAATCGACCACTTCGCCTCTAAATAAACGGTCGATAAAGTTACCTATAGCTCCACCCAGTAATAGCATTAAGCCCACTTGGAAAATCGGTTTTCCCTTAGCTTCTTTATGATAAAAGTAAATGATGGCAATAATAACGCCCACTGTCACAATCGTAAACAACCACATTTGTCCTTCTAACATTCCCCATGCGGCCCCTCTATTTCGATGAGATAAAATACCAAACCAAGGGTCCCATACAGAAATACGCTCACCATATTCCATATTTTTCACAATTAGCCATTTTGTCCATTGATCTAAAAGGATCACAAAAGCGGCCAATCCATAATATTTATACACAGCCATTCCTCCGTTCGCTCAACATCTTACCTATTCTACCATAAGAGCCTATAGAGGAATAACTAATATACCATGAAAATATTGCTGAAAAACTAATAGGGTCTAGGTCAGTAGCGCTCAGGTAAGTCTCAAGTTCTGCTCAGGTGAGAATCAGGACCGTTCGGGTAGTCTCAAGCACCGCTCAGGTCTAGGTCAGCTACAGCTCGGGCTTGTAGCCTGCTGTTTCAGGAAAGCCTCTGTTGGCGCACTGCCTCTGCTAAATAATATAGTTGCGAAATATAGGAGGTAATATCGTTAGCATTGTAAAATTTATCCTGCGAGAAGGCATACAGTTCATTAATTTCTTCAATGGAGATCTGTGTCGCTTCCATAATTGCCATAAGTTGCAGTTGGAAAGCAGTTACTTCCGACATCGTTTGATTCGTTGCCTGCTGAATGGCTGTCATATTGCTAAATAGCGCTTGTTCTGATTGTTCGATCTTTTCAAAAAAGGCCATTGTATTGTTTGCCATATTCTGTGTTTCACTAACAATTTGCGCTTCCTGCACCATTGTTGTGGACAGTAGCTCCATTCGACCCACGATATCCGTTACCTTTGTACGAATGTGCACCAATGCACCTTTACTTTGCTCAGCCAATTTACGAACCTCTTGCGCTACAACCGCAAAGCCTTTACCATGCTCCCCTGCACGTGCAGCTTCAATCGATGCATTTAGTGCAAGGAGGTTCGTTTGATCAGCGATATCACTAATCATTTTCGTAAATGCCATAATATTATTTGTTTCTATTTGAACATCTTTCATTGATTGCTCTAAACGATTGAACACGTCCATTACTTTTTCCATTTGTCCAAAAAGCTTCGTCATATTGTTATTGCCTTCTGCCACTAAACGAATGTTTTCCTTGCCCTGTTCCTCTACAACATTTGTGATTTCATGGACATGCTCTGTCTCGCGAACCATTCGCTCTGCACCTTCATGGGAATCATGTAATGCTTGCTGTTGTATTGCAAGTGATTTTTTGATGCCTGTTATCTGTTCGATAAATATACTATCAGCTTTTGCATTTTTTTCGTTCGCCGTACCCAGTAACCCAATTAAATCAAACATACCGTTTAAAATCATATCACGCTCTTCTTTTGTTAAACCATTTATTTCCATTCTAAGCGCTTCTTCACGATGTTCGTCTTGAGGACGTATGAAAAGTTGTTTTAGCATCTTTTTTCTCCTGTCATCATTTGCCAAACCCTATCAATAATAAGGTTTGGTTGATTAATGATTTATTTAACTGTTCACCGTAGCTAGAAAATCCCGCTAGGTTTGGTAGTTGGCTTAATTCTTTATTAAGTGCTGGAAATAACCGTTGCTCTTGAAACTGTAATTTTCGCAAAATACAATTACATGCTAGGACACCCTCTAGTCGATTAAATTGCCTAGTAAATGTAGCTAATGTCGTTTGTAATGTTTCAACTGGATCCCTAGGTTCTAACAGTTCCACGACAGCATCTTGGTACACTTGACAATAAAATGCAATAGCTCCATTGGCCTCCACTCGAAATGGAGAGGCAATTAACAATTCTTCATTAAAGCAACGTCCAAGTGGATTTTTCATAAAATAACGAGGCAATTGTTGTTCACTCACACCTAATGCTTTTGCGTAAGAACTTGCCGCTGTTTCATCATTAATTTCATAGACGATACGTTTTTCTGGATCAGCCTTTGTAATTTTCAATTCGATACCTGTACTTTTAAAAATATTCTCTTTTTGGATATAAAAATCGAGGTATGGTTTGATAAAAACAACGACTCCTCCTTTATCAGTTAGTTGACCGTTCAAGCTGACAATTGTTTTGTCAAATTTTTCATCATCTCCTGCTGTACCACCAAAAATCGGAAAACCATCATGATGAAAGATAGAATTGACAATAGATAGCATTTTTTCTTCTCCTGCAACTAGGCCCGTTGGAAAAATAAAAGCCAGACCCTCTTTGTCAATTTGTGGACTCTCTAGAGGAATGCCTAATTTTTTTGCACTTTGCAACAATTTATTACGATCAAAAATTGGATACTTTTCAATATTGGTCATCAGCACGGCTTGTACTTGTCCGAAATCCTTTCCGTAACTTTGTGCACTCAAGCTATGCTCTGAAAATCCTTGGGGACCAATTTCACCAGTCGTTGTTACACCCACTACTTCACTATTCGGATACTTTTCGTTAAAATAGCATGTTAATTGTTCAAAGGTATGGACTGTGCTCGTAAAAAACAAAACAAGTGAAGGCTCAATATGTAATTTTGCACTAACTTCTCTAAATGCCTGTGCAGTATTTCTTGTCGTAGATAAAGCTGAAAGTATATCTGACATAGGACATGTCTCCTCCTAGCATAATTTGTAAATATTATAGCACGAAATGATACTACTATAATAAACAAAAAGCTATTTCTATCACTTGATCAGCAATAGAAATAGCTAGCAGAGCTCTTATACCGTTTCAGATTCTTTTGAGTGTACACGCTTCATGAAATCATTTACGTCAGCAGGCACTTTTCTATCTAATAAGGACACGATAATAACAGATAGGAAACCAACAGGTACTGTCACGATACCAGGAATTTTAAATTGTAAAAAACTTGGTAGCGTTCCTGGAAGGAAAATCATCCACATCGACACAGCAAGTCCGATTATTAAGCCTGCTATTGCTCCTTTTTCTGTCATACCTCTCCACCAAATCCCTAAAATAAAAATTGGTGTAAATGTACTCGCAGCAACTGTAAACGCTAAAGCGACTAAATGACCAATCGATGCATCTTTCACGAGTAAACCAAGCGCACCGTAAAGAACACCTAAAATCACGATGGCCACTTTTCCTGCAATAACTCGTTGTTTTTGAGTAATATCCTTTTTCATGAAAGTGGCATATAAATCATGTGCCAATGCACCAGAACTTGTGATAAATAACCCCGATAAATTCGAGAAAATGGCTGCGAACGCCCCTGCTATAACAAGGCCAAGTAACCAATCTCCTCCGAGTGCAAGCCCAGTCGTTGGAATAACCATATTGTTCCCGCCAAGCACTAAATCACGCATTACCTCTTCACTTGCAGTACCAGAAATGAAAATTGCACGACCAACAACACCTAAGTATACGGCTAGTAAGAAGAATGCACTTGCAATACCAATTGCCATTAATGCTGATTTACGTGCCGCCTTCGCACTAGGGTTTGTATAAAAGCGCAATAAAATATGTGGAAGACCAATAGTACCTAACGCTAATCCAATAGTCATACTAATTGTTTGCCAGAAGGTCGGGAAATAAAAGCCTGTCCCAGTCCATGCCGCACCGTCAAAATTAACATCACTTCCATCTAAGGCATATGGTGACGTACCTGTAATAGGACCACTGAAAGAATGAATAGCTGCTAAAATTTTATCGTAATGTAAACCTCCGTACATTGCAGCGATCAACATGACTATAAATGCACCTAGACGAATCCAAAGCTCCAATGCTTGGTTAATAGTTGTTCCTTTCATACCGCCTATCCCTACATAGAAAATCATAACAACACATGTAAAAATGATACCGAATTCATAGGAAGTACCAAAGAACATACTTAGAATTTGAGCTGCGCCTAAAAGCTGAGGTGCTGCATAGAATCCTGAAATAGCTAATACGACTAAAACTGCCGCTAGCCGTGCTCTTCGGCTATGAAAACGGTAAGCTAAAAAGTCTGCTACTGTAAATGCACCAAAACGTCTTAATGGTCCTGCAACAAATATAGCTAAAAGCGTTAAACCAATTGAGAAACAAAATGCATAATATGCACCATCATAGCCTAGTTGAAAAGTTAAACCAGCGATCCCGAGGAATGTAGCTGCACTTAAATAATCTCCTCCAATTGCTGAGCCATTCGTAAACCACCCGAAGCTTCGTCCCCCAACGAAGAAATCAGACGCAGTTGTATTTCTTTTTGTTAAATACGTAATGTAGACAATTGTCCCCATTAGCGCAATTGTTAACAGCATTTTCGGTTCTAGTAAGGCTTCAATCATTCAACATACCCCCTTTTAGTCAAACTATTTATTTGTCGTTTCGTACTTCTTTAAGCGTTTTTCATACAATGTCGTATGCACATAGGCAATTACGAAGGCCATTGCCATCATAACGACCGTTGTTACAAACCAAGTGACTGTCATACCGCCCCATATTTTCTTAAAAGCGAATTCAGGAACAAACCAGTTCATAACCGGAATACTAAAAATAAAAATAAAATACAACACGGTTAAACCAAAACCCGTTTTAAACTCATCTTTCATAATTTTATTTGTTGTTGGATCTAATGGTGGTAAATCTTTTACATCGATCGTTCCTGCTTCAACATAATCGTAATCATGACTCCCTGCCATCTTACTAACCCCCTCTTTGTTTACGCAAATAATTATCTGAAATTTCAAATTATTATTTACTACAACTATTCTATTCTATTTAGAAAATAATATAGTTACAAAATATTGCTGTATTAGTACAAAAAAGTACTATATTAAGTTAAAATATTTCTATTATTCCTTTTTCATTTTTTGCAATTAGAAGGGAGCTATTGATCATTTTAAACGTTGTGTGGTACGTTGAGAATTTAGTTGAAAAACAGCACATGATCGGTTGGTTAGAGGAATTTTTGCCGAATACGTTTGTTGTTTGTGAAGAACCAGCTACTAACGAAGTGGCAATTTTCGTCTATGAAATTAACCGCTTATTTGATTGGGTAAAGGTCAATCGTTTAAGGAGAAACTATCCTAATAGTATTATTGTCCCAATTGTTGCAGTACACTTAACCTATTCCACTGGCATCGCAATTGAATTAAATTTACAAGCACTTCTCATAAAACCATTGCAGAAGCAAAAATTTTTACGGACCGTAAAAAAACTTTATACATCCTCTAAAGAGAAGCATGCACATACACTTACGATGCTTGAACTATCACAGCAAATTTCGCTAGACCATACGTCTCCTTTTAGAGAAGCATTTTTGAGACGTCTTATTCGTGGTGAAATCGATAATGAACAAGAGATTATACATGCTGCTGCATTTTTATCAACCGACTGTATACCAAACCTTGTCTTTTTAATTCAAGGATATATTGATGTTAATGACCACGGCCAAGTAACTGTTGATGCAAGTTCGGTGATTTCTAATGTGTTTCGGCAATATTTTGCTGATAAGGCTCCTCTGTCTTTTTTAAATTTTGAACGTTACTTATTACTATTAATGCGTATTCCCAATGACTATACTTCTTTTAAACATTGGGCTGAAGGCGTGCATTGTTTGCATGAGGTTATCGAGGTTTTGAAAAAAGACTATAGTATTCATCTTTTTATGGGGGTCGGTGGGGTATTTCGGCAATCGCTACAAGTCAAGGAGTCCTATAGTCAAGCAAGAAAGGCTCGAAGAAAACCACCCGTTGATAATATTCATATCCGTTTTTATGAGGATTTAACGAAGCATGAACAGCTTCAAAAAGCCATCCAATATATAGAGGAGCATTATGATGAACAGATTGTCATAAGTGATGTTGCTAAATACATTAACTTTAGTTCCACCCATTTTAGCAGATTGTTTAAAAAAGAAACGGGCCGCAATTTCGTAGATTACGTAGCTTTTACACGTATTATTAAAACACTCCCCTTTTTACGAAAATACGATTATACCGTTGAAAAGATTTCCGCAAGCTCTGGTTTTAATACGCCTAATTATTACAGCCTTACTTTTAAAAAATACGTTGGACTTTCACCAACCGACTACCGCAATACAAAGGAAATTTTATTTAAATAAAAAATGAGCAGCCGATTTTAACATCGCGCTGCTCATTTCTAAATTCATCCAAGTGAATAATTCTAACTCTTTAAGATCGAATGCATCTCATCTCTTTAAGGATGGTCGTATTTACTTTAGCTTTTTATACGTAATACTTTTCCACTACTTCTGCACAGCGTGCGCAAACCGTTGGATGCGCTTCGTTCGTACCTACTGTTTGCGAAATTGACCAACAACGCTCACATTTCTCACCTGTTGCTTTTTCAACAACGATGGATGCATGCTCAAGAGCTAATGCTTCAGCAGGCGCTGCTTCAAATGGTGCTACTTCAAAGTCAGATACGATTGATAGTTGTGCAAAATCAATATTTGCATCTTTCAATAATGTTAAAACATGTTCTTTTGCATAAACTGTTACTTTTGCTTCTAGAGATTTACCGATTGTTTTGGCATTTCGTGCTTCCTCTAATGCTTTTAGAATATCATCACGTACATCGATAATTGATACCCATTTCATGCGCAAGCTTTCGAAGTTTTCTTTCTCATCAACCTCTGGTAAATCTGTTAATTGAACAGATACTTCATCTACTAAGCCTTGCTCGTGTAAGTAAGACCAAACCTCATCTGTTGTATGTGGAATAATTGGTGTCATTACTTTTACTAATGTCATTAATGTGTCGTAAATGACTGATTGCATTGCACGACGATCTTTATTGTCATGCCCTTCAATGTACACAACATCTTTTGCGATGTCTAAGTAGAATGAAGATAATTCAACAGCGACAAAGTTATTGATTGTATGGTAGACAGCTGCAAAATCATAGCGATCATAAGCAGCACGCACAGTTTTTAAGACGTCTTGCAAGCGCATGTATACATATTGGTCCATTTCACGTAAATCAGCATATGCTACGCGGTCAGTCTCTGGTTTGAAATCGGCAATATTTCCGTGTAAGAAACGGAATGTATTACGAATTTTGCGGTATACTTCAGAAACTTGCTTTAACATATCCATTGAAATACGTACATCGGCCGTGTAATCAACAGATGCTACCCATAAACGTAAAATATCTGCACCATATTGATCCATTACCTTTTGCGGAATAATGACATTGCCGAGTGACTTACTCATTTTACGCCCTTCACCATCAAGCACGAAACCATGCGTTAGTAAACCTTTATAAGGTGCGTAGCCATTAATTGCTACTGATGTAATTAATGATGAGTTAAACCAACCACGGTGTTGGTCTGAACCTTCTAAATACAAATCAGCAGGATATTTCATTCCACGTTCAACTAGCACACTTTGGTGAGAAGAACCTGAGTCAAACCATACGTCCATAATATCGTTTTCTTTTGTGAACTCACCGTTCGGGCTTCCTGGATGTGTAAAGCCTTCTGGTAGTAATTCTTTTGCCGACTTTTGGAACCAAATATTTGAGCCATGCTCACGGAACAATGCTGAAATACGTGAAATTGTTTCTGGTGTAATAATTGGTTCACCATTTTCTGCATAAAAAATTGGAATTGGCACACCCCATGCACGTTGACGAGAAATAACCCAGTCCCCACGGTCACGAATCATGTTATAAAGACGTGTTTCGCCCCAAGTTGGTGTAAATGTTGTTGATTTAACAGCTGCCAGTAACTCATCGCGGAAAGCATCAATTGACGCAAACCATTGTGGTGTCGCACGGTAAATAACTGGTTTTTTTGTACGCCAATCGTGCGGATAAGAGTGCGTAAAGAAGTCTAATTTTTCTAATGCGCCGACTTCTGCTAATCGCTCTGTCACCATTTTATTCGCATCATTATAGAAGACACCTTCAAAGCCTGGAGCTTCTTCTGTATAACATCCACGATTATCAACAGGACTAAGGATTGGTAAGCCATATAATTTACCAATATTATAGTCGTCTTCCCCGTGTCCAGTAGCTGTATGAACACAACCAGTACCAGCTTCAGCTGTTACATGCTCACCAACCATGACAAGTGACTCGCGATCATAGAATGGATGTTGTGCGACAAGGCGGTCTAGCGCTTCTCCTTTTACTTCCTGTAGAACTTCATAAGTTGCCCACTCAAGCTCTTTTGCGATTGTTTCCAATAATTCTTTGGCAATGATGAATTTTTTATCTGCTACTGCTACAACTACATAGATAAATTCTGGGTTTAAAGAAATTCCTAAGTTCGCTGGAATTGTCCAAGGTGTCGTTGTCCAGATGATAAATTTCGCATCTGTTGGTACAACACCTTTTGCATCTTTAATGGCAAAGCTTACATAAATAGATGCTGATTTTACATCTTTATATTCGATTTCTGCTTCTGCTAGTGCTGATTCAGAAGAGGGTGACCAATATACTGGCTTTAAGCCTTTGTAAATATAGCCTTTTTCCGCCATCTTACCGAATACTTCAATTTGACGAGCTTCAAAAGTTGGCTTTAATGTGATATAAGGATTTTCCCAGTCACCACGAACACCTAAACGACGGAATTGTGCACGTTGGTTGTCGATTTGTTCATAAGCATATTCTTCACATAATTTACGGAAATCTGCAACCGACATTTCTTTACGCTTTACACCTTTGTTTGTTAACGCTTGCTCGATAGGTAAACCATGTGTATCCCAACCAGGAATGTAGTTAACATGGTAGCCAGTCATAGAACGATGGCGTGTAATCATATCCTTTAGCACTTTATTTAAAGCATGGCCGATATGAATATCACCGTTTGCATAAGGAGGGCCATCATGCAACACATACTCTGGGCGATCTTTCGTACGCTCCATTTGCAGTTTATTGATGTCCATTTCATTCCATTTGTCTTGCATCTTCGGTTCATTGGCCGGCAAGTTTCCGCGCATTGGGAAATTCGTTTTCGGCATTAATAAGGTTTCTTTATACTCAACCATTTGTAATTCCTCCTCTTTTTTTGCAAACAAACAAAAAAGCCCCTCAATCCCTAAAAAGGGACGAGAAGCTTGACTCGCGGTACCACCCTAGTTGCAGTACATAAAAGTACTACCTCTTGAAAGCACGTTAACGTCGTGCGCTCCGAAATAACTTACTAAACGTTCAGTTATTCAGCTCAGGAGTGATGTTCTTTGTTATTTGAATGTTTGGGCTCCCACTATCCCCAAATCGCTTCACTACGCCTAACAAATACTGTCTCCATCTTCGCCTGTATGCATATCTGTTCTAAATAATTACTATTACCATAGTATATGAAAATCCATCATTAACGTCAAGTTAAACAAATAGTAAGTAGATGTTGGTCAACTCTACAGACCGTTATAAACACTCATTGAGGTCGATTTCTTAAACTTCGTCTGATTCCTGCGCTTCTTCAACAGATGATTGAATTTCCGTTAAATCTATATCATATTGTAACAAATGATCCCAATCATCAGCATTTAGTAAATCAAGCTGGGCTTCTACAAGCATTTTAAAACGATTTCTGAAAACCTTTGATTGTTTTTTCAACTCATCAATTTCAATCGTGACTTTACGTGCTTTTGTTAAAGCCTCATTAATAATGCGATCGGCATTTTTCTCTGCCTCTTTCACAATTAGCTTTGCTTCTTTTTGTGAATTTCTTCGCACTTCATCAGCGGCCTCTTGAGCCACAACAATTGATTTTTGTAATGTTTCTTCTAATGAGCTGAAATATCTCGCTTGTTCTACAGCCATTTCTAGCTGCTTGTCGACTTCCTTTTTTTCACGCAATAAAATCTCATAATCTTTAATAATCTGATCCAAAAATTCATTTACTTCATCTTCTGCATAACCTCTAAAAGATTTTGTAAACTCCTTATTATGTATATCAATAGGTGATAATGGCATACAATCCTTCTCTCCTTTACATGTACATTCGTTCTTCCTATTATACAATTGTTCCAACAACTTAGCAGTAAAAATTAATGAAATTTACTTGATTTTTAGCTTTTTTGGGCCAATCGACCGATTTGCAAGCGAATTTTATCTTTTTTTGTACGACCTTCTGTCATAACAATTTTCACACGACCGCTTCCTCTTACGGACAAAATATCGCCTTCTTGTAATTCGAAAGCAACAGCCTCTCGCTCAGTCCAATTTACCCTTACTTTCTTACCAGTAATAAGTGCTTGTGCCCTTTGGCGCGAAACCTTTAACACACTTGCAATAATAACATCTAGACGCATTGAAGAAACCGTATGGGATTCTTCCACCCATTCATCGTCATTTTCAATGAGGGACTCGGTCTCTTTAATCGATTCCACATGCACTTTGACTTTGCCAATGCCAGTTAAATGGAGTCGGACATAATCTGCAACCTCATCAGCGACAACAAATTGAAGCTGTTGCTCATTGACGCGAATATCACCAAATTTAGCGCGATCTAAACCTAAAGACAATAATGCACCTAAAACATCTGGATGACGTAATTGTATAAACTTAGCAGGATAATGTATGGTAAACACGCTTAGTTGGAAATCCTCCAATTGCGGTTCGAAATACGATGGAAAGATTAGCATACGCTGACGTTCAGCCTCATGAAAAAGGCCCGCACTCATCGTTTTTAGGGCTGCTTCATCCTGCCCAATAATGGATGTCACAATGAATCGTTGCCTTGGATCTAAAAAATCAGTCAGTTTTGGAGCATAACGATCCTCTACCTCACGTTGCCAACTCACTACCTGTTCGATAAAAGGCTGCTCGTCCTTCCTAAAATGTTGAATTAAATGCTCCATATACCCACCTCTTCTAACTTTCTTCCATAGATGCCATACCTAGTATTTCCCTATTAAACAAAAAATCCTCACCAACTGTGAGGATTTCCAGCTAAAACATTAAGTATATTTTTTGAATCACAATCAAAAGACCTTTTAGAATATAATTTAACAGAAAAATTGCCACCATTGGAGAAATATCAATCATGCCAATTGGAGGAATTATCCTTCTAAAAATCCCTAAATACGGCTCACAAACTTTTTCAAGCATCCGACCAATTGCTGAGTTTTGTGCAGCGGGTACCCAAGACATTAAAATATAAGCAATTAGCATAAAAGAATACACATAGAATGCTAATGGTAAATAATACATTATCATACTTAAAATCATATAAACTACAATCCTCGCTTTTAATTATCGTCTAAAATAAAATTTGAAATTTCGCCAGATACTTCTACATTATCTGGTGTACATAGGAATATATCTTTACCGATGCGTTGTATATCACCGCCAAGTGCATAAACCGTGCCACTTAAAAAATCGATAATTCGTACACCCTGCTCACGATCTATACGTTGTAGATTGACAATTGTAGCACGTTTGTTTTTTAAGTTTTCCGCAATATCCTGGGCCTCTGCATAAACTCTCGGTTCTACTAATACCACTTTTGCTCCTTTAGAATTCATAGCTGCCTGTAAACTGACAATATTATTAGCAGATGCGCTTTGTGGTACAATTTCATGAATCGGTGCCTTACGTTCTTTTATGACCTTTTTAGATTTGGCTGCATGAATCGGCTGTTGTTGCACGGGTTGTTGCTGTTGAATAGGAGCTTGCGTGATTTCTTCTTCTAATTCTTCTTCAAGATAAAAGAAGTTTTTGATTTTATTTTTCATGCTCATCCTGTTCCCCTCTTTCATTTCCAACAAGAGCCGTTCCGACTCGAACGAATGTAGCTCCTTCCTCTACCGCTATTTCAAAGTCATTAGACATGCCCATTGATAACTCGGTACAAGGTGCGTGTGCGAATCCTCGCTCGGCTATTTGCTGTTGACATTGTTTTAATTGCTTAAAAACAGAGCGAATCATTGTTTCGTCCTCTGTATTTGGTGCCATTGTCATCAAACCAACAACTTGAATTTTCGTAAAGTCTTGTAAAGATTCGATAAAAGTTATAGTCTCTTCGGCTGTTAAACCATGCTTAGATTCTTCACCTGATACATTAACTTGTACAAAGCATTTTACAGGCTTGTTTGCTCTTTTTTCAATTTCTTCAGCTAAGCTCAATCGATCCAATGAATGTAAGTAATCAATATCATTAATGATTTGTTTCACTTTACGTGTTTGAAGTGAACCAATATAATGCCAATGTACATCAGCTTGAATCGCTTCAATTTTAAGTTTTAAACCTTCAGGGCGATTTTCTCCTACATGCATTAGCCCCGCTTCAATCGCTTCTTGCGTTCTTACTACAGAAACCTCTTTAGTCACCGCTATAATTTGAACATTATCGTGTTCACGATTTGCACTTTTTTGTGCTGCTTGTATTTGTTCAGTAATTTTGTATAAATTTGTTAAGATTTTCGTCACTTTTTTCCCAACTTTGCAACATTAGTTTCTTTTATTGTAACAAGCAACGCTTTATTTATCAATAAATAGCCTGACCTATTAGTAAAGTACATTTGTGCTGTTCGTACGCAACTGAGGTAAAAATAGTCGCAGATTGGCTATTTATATGAACTAGCAGCACAAACATTCGTTTTATGATAGTGCCTTCACAAGGATGACATCCTTTCCCACAACAAGCACATCTTTCATATAAACTTTTCTAACTGAATCTTCTCCCCTAAAAAACCCAAGATACTTACGAGGCTCTGCTATCATAAAAGCAGTTACATAGCCTGTTTCCTTTGAAACCTCTGCATCTACAACAAACCCTAAAAAACGTCCATTACCTGCTTCTATAACTTCTTTTTGCTGTAAATTTGAGAAACGCATCTGTACCCCTCCTAAATCAATTGAACCATCAATAATTGTACCCGTTGCTATCACTTTGACTGTCGCTCAGTAAGCGTTTTTCTAACTAAATGAAGATAAAATGCGCACCGAAATCTCGGGTGCGCATTGTCTACTTACTTATAATCTTTCTGCATCGTTTCTATTGCATTTTTTTCTAGACGTGAAATTTGCGCTTGAGAAATCCCCAGTTCCTTTGCAATTTCAGTTTGTGTCTCACCAAAATAAAAACGCTTTGCTACAATCATTTGCTGACGTTCATCTAACTTTTGCAAGCTTTCTTTCACCGACACGTAGGCAACCCATTGATCTTCCGATACATCATCATCACGTAATTGGTCCATCATATAAACAGCGTCTCCACCGTCTGAATAAATGGGCTCTTGTAATGAAACTGGGTCTTGAATGGCATCTAAAGCAAATAAAACATCTTCCTTTTTCATGTCAATCATTTCAGCAATTTCTTCAATCGTTGGTTCTCGCAAATTATCGGTTATCCATTGCTCTTTTGCCTGCATCGCCTTGTACGCAATATCTCTTAGTGAGCGAGAAACACGTAGTGCATGATGATCACGCAGATGGCGACGAATTTCTCCAATGATCATTGGTACAGCATATGTTGAAAATCGTACATTATGCTTTAAATCAAAATGATCAATGGCTTTCATGAGGCCAATACAGCCTACCTGAAATAAATCATCTGCCTGTTCACCCCTATAGGCAAATCGCCCGACAATACTGAGCACTAACCTTAAATTGCACATTACAAGCTCTTCACGAATCTCTGTTTCTCCTGCTTGTAAACGGATGAAGAGTTCCTTCATTTCCTCGTGCTTTAAAATTGGCAAAGTCGATGTATCTAAGCCGCAAAGATCTACTTTTGTTCGCATATTCGATTCCTCCGGATGTTATTCTCTGACTAAACCGTTACATCAGTTTGTCCGACAGAATCAAGAATATGCAGAAAAATTTCGACCAATTTTAGGTAGGATAAATTTCCCTAACTATGATAT
The DNA here is from genome assembly GCF_049058285.1 of Lysinibacillus sp. UGB7. Classification (NCBI taxonomy): domain Bacteria; kingdom Bacillati; phylum Bacillota; class Bacilli; order Caryophanales; family Bacillaceae; genus Lysinibacillus; species Lysinibacillus sp. UGB7. The sequence continues at coordinate 81,785 of NZ_JBMGUV010000003.1, read as the reverse complement.
TGGCTGATTCAAATTTTCCCGTAAATCTTGAATAATTTTCTTCTCTAGACGGGAAATATATGATTGCGAGATACCTAAATGATCAGCTACTTCTTTTTGCGTCATTTCAATTTTTCCGTTTAAGCCAAAACGACATTCCATAATATATCTTTCACGCGCACCTAGTAAATTTATGGCATGGAACATATGTTGTCGCTCGATTTTCTTTTCCACATTATCTAAAATTATATGTTCCTCTGTTCCTAAAATATCTGACAAAAGTAATTCATTTCCATCTGCATCTGAATTTAATGGCTCATCTAGTGAAACCTCACCCTTCATGCGACTTGTCTTACGTAAATGCATCAAGATTTCATTTTCAATACAACGTGATGCGTACGTTGCAAGCTTAATATTTTTATCGGTATTGAACGTTTCAATCGCCTTAATCAAACCAATTGATCCAATACTTATTAAATCCTCAATTGGTGTACCCGTATTATCAAAACGTCTAGCAATATATACTACAAGACGTAAATTACGTTCAATAAGTGTGTCTCTTGCTCGTAAATCTCCGTTCATAAAGGATGCAATGACTGTGACTTCTTCTTCTCGACTTAGTGGCACTGGCAATGAATCATTTCCCCCTATATAGTACGTTTCACGACTCCGAAACTTACCCCATAATTTTTTCAAGCTAGCAAGTAGCCTAAGAAGCAATAGTTCTCCCCCTCTATGAGTTATTTGAAAGCGCTGAAAAATGTAAAATTGCTGCTGTGCTATGTGGAAAATTTTTAGCTTTTTTCGTTAAAACGATATATTCATTTGCTTTCACTTGTGACGGTTCTCCTTTTATAAGCCACTCATCAAAGCGAAAACCTAATACAACTGCTTGTTGTTGCACTGTATTTACATGAATAAATCGAATTAGTCGTTGATAATCTGCTGAAAACATTGATACATCGTACGGATCAGTTTCTTGCCATTCAGATAATCCTTTTCGTATCGCTACTGGTAAATGTGGTCGTAAAGCGGTATAAGAAACAAAATGGACAGGTTTTCCTGATAAAGGCTCGATGCATTGATTTCCTGTATCAACAAATGCCGACAGTGGTATCATTACATCGAAAATCCTTAATGTTGTATCAAAAACAAACTGACCACTTATACGCTCCAACTTCACAAACCCCCATTGTTTATAAAAAACAGCGAGATAGCCAATTGCTAACAATAAACAAATGACAATCAAATGAATGACAGATAGATTCTTTAAATACGGTTGTAACGCAGTTAAAAGTCCGCCAATAACAATTGTTGCTACCAATACAATTGGTCCTTGCTTCTGAAAACTTCGAATCTTGAATTGAAATGCAATACCAATTAGTACGATAAAACTTAGCAATATTGTCATCAGCATTTGACCACCGATTACAGCTATCAAACTACTACAAATAGAACTCACTAATAATCTCGTATTCTTTACATGAACCCGTGTTACTTTTGCCGTAAACGTGAGTATCGCTAGATTATAAAGCGTATTAATGAGCACCAGCCATTCTCCATACATAACAGCCGCCTCCTACTTACAAAGTTAGCACGCCACAGTCACAAATATTGTCAAACAATCGCATCAATTCGTTAAAATGTTTTGACAAAATACATGCTTTCCTTACACATTTGAACATAATAAAGAAAATCATTTTCTTTCAAGTCCGGAACCACAAAGTTCAAATCATCCATAACATCTGTCAAAAGAAGTAAGCGAAAGCGTAGAACCGATGGTACAAAACCAGCCCTATAAATATAAAAAGCTCGTATTTTACCGAAGTAAAATACGAGCTTTCAAGAAGATAAATACTTGTCTTTTATCCACGATTTTTACGATTACGTAAAAATGCAGGTACTTCAAGCATATCATCCTGTGCATAATTCTGCTGGTTTTGACGTGGTTGTTCTTGCTGAACATGAACCTCTTGACGTTGCTCACGAATTGGCGCTTGTTGTTGAGGAGCAGCTTGTCTATTGGCATTTAATGTTGGACGTGCAACCCCACGATGTTGTTGTAAAGCTTCTTCAGAGAAACCAGTCGCTATGACTGTTACGATAATTTCATCTTTTAAATTCTCGTTAATAACAGAACCGAAAATCATATTTACTTCTTCGTCAGACGCGGAAGCTACGATATCGGCTGCTTCTTGTACTTCAAATAAGCTAAGGTTTGAGCCGCCAGTAATATTCATAAGAACACCTTTAGCGCCGTCAATTGATGATTCAAGTAAAGGACTTGAAATCGCTTTTTTCGCTGCTTCTGCAGCACGGTTTTCACCTGTTGCTATACCGATTCCCATTAATGCAGAACCTTTATTAGACATTATTGTTTTTACGTCTGCAAAGTCTAAGTTAATAAGACCCGGGGTTGCGATTAAATCTGATATACCTTGTACACCTTGACGTAAAACATTATCCGCTTCGCGGAAGGCTTCTAACATTGGCGTAGATTTATCGACAATTTGTAATAGCTTGTCGTTTGGAATCACGATTAATGTATCTACCGCTTCCTTCATGCCGCCAATACCACCGATTGCTTGTGTTTGACGTTTGCGACCTTCAAATGTGAAAGGTCTTGTTACTACACCGACTGTGAGTGCTCCTAGATCACGCGCAATTTGTGCGATCACTGGCGCAGCACCAGTACCTGTGCCACCACCCATTCCAGCCGTTACGAATACCATATCCGCACCGCGTAGAACTTCTTCTAACTGTTCACGGCTTTCTTCAGCAGCCTTTTTCCCTACCTCGGGATTTGCACCAGCCCCTAAACCACGTGTAAGCTTTGTACCAATTTGTAACTTTATTTCAGCCTTCGATAAATTCAAAGCCTGTGCATCTGTATTTACTGCGATAAAGTCAACACCCTGTACACCATGTTCTATCATTCGGTTGACAGCGTTGTTACCGCCGCCACCGACACCAATGACCTTTATAACTGCAAGTTGATCAACACTTGTATCAAATTCTAACATACTTTTTTTCCTCCCACGGTAACTCGACTCTGTATCATTCATTACGCATTCAAGTTAATCAAAAAATTTATCAAATAATTTTTTTGCTCTCCCGATTACGCTTCCCTTAGACTCTGATGGTGCAGCATATTCTTGCTTCTTAGGTGTCGCTGATTGAGATCCTACAACCGCATATTCAATAGGTTGCGTATTCGTACTTTTTCCGTAAAAATCATCTTCTAAATAGGCGTAACGAATTAGTCCAACTGCCGTCGTAAATGAAGGCTCTCTAACGCCAATATAATCAGGTATATATATTCTAACACGCGTTTGCAGTATCTGGCGCGCCAGTTGCGCAATACCATCAAGCTTTGCAACACCACCAGTTAAAACAACACCACCTGGTAAATCTCGAACGCCTAGACGTGCTAACTCATCAATCACTAACTCAAATAACTCTTCTAAACGAGCACCAATAATTTCTGAAATAAAGCGCTGGCTATACTGATCTCTTGAATCTGTACCCACAATCGGCACCTCAAAGAGTTCATCATCTGATGCATCGTCGTAAAAGGCATGTCCAAATTGATGTTTGATTTGTTCTGCTTGCTCTGTCGGTGTTTTTAAGACAATTGAAATGTCTTTTGTAATGTGATCACCACCAATTGGTATCACACCCGTATGAGTTAACAAACCTTCTTCAAATACTGCTATAGTTGTTGAACCGCCTCCCAATTCTATGAAGGCAGTACCTTGATTTTTTTCATCTTCCGTTAAAGCAAAATAACCGGCTGCCAATGGTTGCAGATAAATCTCTCTAATACTTAAGCCTGCTCTCTCCACACAACGAAGTACATTGTGTAAAAGTGTTTTAGAGGTTGTAATCATCGTTGCATCCATTTCGAGACGAATTCCAATCATACCGCGTGGATCTTTGATTTCGTCTAAATTATCCACAATAAATTGTTTTGGAATGATGTTTACTAATTCACGCTCAGGAGGTATTGACATGACTTGTGCAGATTCTACCACTCTGTCTAAATCATCATCTGTAATTTCTCTATTTTCACTATTTACAGCGACAACACCTTTAACTAGCTGTAACATCGTCTGGTTTGCTGGAACGCCTAAAACGACTTCATCGATTTGATAACCGGTCATTCGTTCTGCTTGTTCCACTGCCTTTCGAATAGATTGAACTGTTGCATCAATATCAACAATCGCGCCTTTTCGAACGCCATTCGATTTTACATTTCCGACCCCAATTACGTGTAATTGTCCGTCGCTCATTTCACCTATTAATACTTTGATAGAGGATGACCCAATATCAAGTGATATATATAATTCTTGTTGGTTCAATTCGCTGCACCTCCTTGAAAAATGCTCTTAATTTCATTCTATTGTAAATCTAGCATAATGTCTAAGCAAATCGAGTATTTTGGGCAATTTTTCTCTCATTCTATGGAAGTTTTGTTCTTCTTGTGACGTTTTTCATCTAATCGAGTTAGTAATATACGCCTAATTATTGCAATATTTTGGAACAAACGTACGCCAAAAGCAAAAATGGCTGCTAAATACAAGTCCACACCTAAATTCACACCTAAGAAGGCAAGCCCTGCTGCCAGAACTATATTAAAAAAGAAACCTGATACAAATACTTTATCATCATAGACTTGCTGTAATTGGGCACGTATACCGCCAAATAATGTATCTAACGCTGCCAAAACTGCTATTGAAAGATAATTTTCATAAATAGAGGGTATCTGGATATTTGTTAACAAGCCCAAGGCAAGTCCAAATGCCAAACCTAAAAATGGTAGCCACATAAATTAATCTCCTTTTTTGCCCTCTGTTAAATAATCGTTTGTCAATGAATGATCGAATGCCGGGATTGTTAAATATTCAATTGGCTCCTCTATTACTAAATTAAAATTATCTAAATAAAAGGAGTCGATAAATGTGGAAGCTTGAATTGAGTTATACATTTTCTGCGCTTCCTTAAAAGAAGTTGTCCCAACATAAATCTCGAATGGTGGTGAGGTTAGTGGAACACTATTCACCGTAGTTTTTCCATTTATGTCTCGAATGGCTGTTGTATGTACAATGCGGTTACCATCTATGGCAACACTTGTAGCATCGTATTTAAACAAGGCATTCAATAATTGAGTAAGTAAATCAGGAGAGATTTCTTCGAGGTCATAGCCCATTGCTACTAATTCCGGCGCTGGTTTGACGCGAAGTATCACACCTGGTCCTGTGACTTCTGTTAGTCCTGCTTGTTGTTTTAAACTATCCAAAGTTTCATTTAAAATAGATTGTAAATTTGCTTTTTCAGATTGCTCATAGCGACCCACTACATCATTAAGTGAGCGAATATCTGCTAATAATGTGGAATGCCTTTTTTTCTCTTCTGCTAATTCTTCTCGTATGGCCCAAATATCTCGTGTATCTCGCTCAGCTGGTTTTTGAATGGTATTGTACTGTACCGCTATCATCAAACCGATAATAAATAGCACGATCGTTATTCGGGTGTACATATTTTTTTTCAAAATAGCCCCTCCTAGACGTATCGTAATTAACACCTCGGCGTCATCGCCTCCAAACTTGTGCAAGGAGCTGTCACAGCGACGGAAGGCTTGTCCTAAATCAGGATATAGTTAACTTTCTATTTTTACATTTGGCATTGTTAGTTTTTGATTTTCTTCTAGTGACACAATAATATTGTCCTTTAACAGCTGATCTACTACGCCACCACTTAAGTTTAAGGAGGCACTGAGTGTTGCTGAGTCTCCTACTGCCTCAATAACAAAAGGCGCTGGGTGCTGCTTACCATCAATCGTAATAACAGGTCCATTACAGCGAATATAAGAATTTGCTATAATGCGCTGTCCGTTAATAGCTATTGCCTGTGCACCAGAGATTTTCAGTTCATTTAGCAGCTTAAACACATGACTTTCATGCACGATATAATCATTAGGATTGACAGACTTAGGATCATAATCACCATCTTGAAGGGTAATACGTATTCCTTTCCCTTCTGAATCTAAATCTCCTAGTAATAAACGTAAATCTTCTGCTTGTTCAACAAGCTGCTTATAATTTTTTTCACTAGATGCGAATTCTTTTTCATATTTGCGTATTTTCTCTTGTAAAGCACTTGCCTCTTCTGTAAGCTCTTTATTGCGTTCTTGCTGTTCAATTAACTCCTCACGATACGAATCTTCTTGCTCATAAAGTTGTGAATTAATGGCACTGGATTCCCGATTATCCCTTGCCTGGTTGTAGGAATAGCCGATGATAAAGCCTGTTGTCACGCAAACGATGAGCAGCTCAAATTGTTTTCTTGAAAAGAAGTTTCCTTTGCTATTCGTTTTCTTGTTGTTCATCTTCTGTCACTTCCTGGTTGGCCGTTTCTCCATCTGGATTTTCCATGTCTATACTTACTTGGTTGTACTCATCATTAAAAGAACGATAATACGAGCCGACCTCTAAATCGATAATACCTTTTTCTAAATTTGCAATTTGCGCTACGATTGAAGGGTAATGGTTTAGCTTTTCAGCTAATGTCTGAATAACTGCGCGTACCTCATAGCCATCATTCATATAAAGCTTGACAGCATTTGGATTCGTCTCATTACCATTCGTATTTACTTGAGAAATTAAGGCTAAAACTTCTGGTTTTAAGCGTGCAAACTGCTCTACAAGCTTGTTAATAGTTTTTTCTCCAGTTATGCCTATAAAGACAGGTGCATCAATCGGAATGCTGTCTTCAGCCTGCTCAAAACGCTTACCATTCTCAAGTAATGGATAATAGGTACCATCACCAGCTAAGTACGCAACTTTTTTCCATTCCTTTATATCAATCGTTACGCCTCGTAGCCAATTACGCTTAACATGCGCCTCTTGTACCCATTTATCCTTCCGTAAAGCCTCTTCTACATCTCCTACTTTAAAGCTCCACATCGACTTCCCAGGCGCAAGGTTACTAGTCTGTAAGTAATATTGCTCTTCTGCTAGTTGTGCACCATTAACCGTGATTTTTTTGATATCACTGTAAGGAGATTGAAAATAAAGGAGTACTGCTAGTACTAAAAAGAAAAGTAATATCAGCACTATAAATTTGCGATTCGTACGCTTTTTTCGTCGCTTTTTAAGCGTAGGTATGCGATCTTCTATATCAATTACTTTCTCCAAAAAAGTACTCCTCCTTTATATTTATTTCGCTAATTGATAAATAATACCTATTATTAACCACATTGTTACTAAAGATGTCCCGCCGTAGCTAATAAAGGGTAATGTGACACCCGTTACAGGGACCAAACCAATCACTACTGCTATATTTAAAAATGCTTGCACAGTTAACATCGTCACAAGTCCAATAATTGCATAATAGGACGTTCTGTTCTTAGCCTGTACAGCAAATTTATAGCCTGCATATATTGTCAAGATAAATAAGGCTAAAATAACGAGCCCACCAAGTAAGCCAACTTCTTCTAAAATAATCGCATAAATAAAGTCATTTTGCGGCTCAGGTAAATATAAAAATTTTTGTCTACTCTGGCCAAAACCATGTCCAAAAATACCTGCTGGCCCAATCGCCATTAATGATTGCACCGCCTGAAAGCCACTGCCTAAAGGATCTACCCAGGGGTCAATAAATGCTTCAATGCGCTTTAACCTGTATGGTGCCGTGACTATTAAAATAGCTAATCCGGCAATACCCGCTACCATAAACATCGCATATAGCTTCAGTGGGTACCCAGCTACAAAAAATAATAAGAACACGGAAACAACAAGTATAAATACCGAACCAAAATCCGGTTGCAGCATAATAAGTACAACAGGTAATAACAAGATTAATCCATGCCGCCAATTAACAATCGGCGTACCTGTTTTATGTTGCGCTAATATATGACTCATGTATACAAGGACTGTAATTTTCGTCAACTCTGCAGGTTGTATCGTTAATGGGCCTAAACCAATCCAACTTTGAGAACCGTTTCTTACCAGTCCAATACCAGGAATAAGAACAAGGACCAGTAAAACCAATGAAAATATATAGGCCATTTTCCAAAAGGACTGCTCCCGCAGAATATTTAAACGAATGGTAATTAGAAACACTACAATGCCTACGACAAAGTATATACTTTGCTTCATATAAAACGGCATTTTTCCACTATAATGAATGGCACTCCAATAAGTGCCTGCAGAATAGACGAAAATAATGCCGATTACTGATAGCATCAATGTTGTGACAAGCAATAAATAGCTTTCTTTCCCTCTCAGTAATGCCATCCTTCCAAGTCAAGTATATTCTAAAATAGTTACAGGCTCATTACAGCTTCATTACAGCATCAATAAAAACGTCACCTCGTATTTCAAAGCTGTCATATTGATCCCAACTTGCACAAGCTGGTGATAGTAGAATCACATCACCCTCTGCAGACATCGGTGCTGCGTAATGCACCGCATCCTCTACGTTCTGAGCAATAACAGTGTGTTGCACACCACATGATTTCGCAAATTCTACAAAGCGTAAGCCTGTTTCACCAAATGCAACGACACCTTTCACATGGTTCATGCAAGGGCGTAACTCTTCAAATGAATGACCACGGTCTAAGCCACCTGCTAGTAAAATGACAGGTGCCTGAAATGCATCCAAGGCACTTTTCGTTGCTAAGCAGTTTGTTGCTTTGGAGTCATTGTAAATCTTCCGGCCGTTCCATTCACGGACATATTGCGTACGGTGACGCACGCCACCAAAGTTCGCTAAAACTTCTTTCATTTTCTCTTTTTCACAGCCAACTAATAGACAAGCTGCTATGGCTGCTAAAATATTTTCTAAGTTGTGCTTACCAGGAAGAGCGATATTCGCTCGTTCCATATACGGCTCGCCTTGCCAATAGATTGTTGTATCATCTGCACTAATACCTTCATGTGCATACCCTCTTGAAGTAAATGGCACTTTCTTTGCATTTGATTTTGTAGCATAGCCAACTACAATTGGTTGATCGGCATTATAGATGAAATAATCGCTTTCATCCTGATTACGTGTTACCCCAAACTTTGCCTCTGCATAATTATCAAAAGTGCCATGATAATCAAGATGTGCATCGTAAAGATTTGTTAAAATAGCAATTTTCGGCTTGTATGTTTTCGTTCCCATCAGTTGGAAAGAAGAAAGTTCAGTGACAATCACATTATCTTTCTCCGCTTCCCTTGCTACTCCACATGCGACTGTCCCAATATTCCCTGCAATTAACGGTTTTTTTGCACCATTCTCTAGCATTTCAAAAATCAATGTCGTTGTTGTCGTTTTACCATTCGATCCGGTAATACCAATAAACGGTGCATCACTAATTAAGTACGCCAACTCTATTTCTGTCCATACAGGAATATCACGGCTTAGTGCGTCTGCGACAATTTTATTGCTATAAGGAATTCCTGGATTTTTCACGACCAGTTCAAAACCTTCATCGAGTAAATCTTCTGGATGGCGTCCACAAATAACCGTAATGCCTTTTTGCAATAAGCCTTGTGCGTCTGGGCTTTCATCAAACGGCTTCGAATCATTAACCGTCACAAAGGCTCCAAGCTCATGTAAAATCTCAGCTGCTGCTACGCCACTTTTTGCTAGACCTAGAACAAGAATTTTTTTATGTTGTAAATCTGTATAGTTTTTCATAAGAACGCCTCCGATAAAACTGCAATCAATGCCACTGCTAAAGCAGTTGACCAAAAAACAAGTACTACCTTCCATTCCGACCAACCAGATAATTCAAAATGATGGTGAATAGGACTCATTTTAAAAATACGTTTTTTGCGAAGTTTAAAGCTCCCCACCTGTAAAATAACAGATAATGTTTCAATCACAAATACTAATCCAACTAATACGAGTAAAAACTCTTCCTTTACTAAAACAGAAACCATTGCAAGAGCTCCGCCAAGCGCTAATGAACCCGTATCTCCCATAAACACTTTCGCTGGATTTGCGTTAAACAGTAAAAATCCAAGTAGGGCACCCGTCACTGCAAATGTGAATAAGGCAACGTCTGCTTGATTCTGGAATAAAGCAATAACGCCAAATGCAGCAAATGCAATAGATGCTGTTCCTGCCACAAGTCCGTCTAGTCCATCCGTTAAGTTTACTGCATTTGAAAATCCGACTAACCAGAAAATTAAAAAGGCTACATAGAAAATACCAAGATCAATTGTCCAGTCTGTAAATGGAATAGCCAGTGTTGTGTCAAAAGAACCAACATGCAATAAGAAATAAGCAAGGATGGCAATAACAATTTGACCTATTAGTTTTTGAATCGAGGTTAATCCTAAATTACGTTTAAAAATCACCTTTAAACCATCGTCTAGGAAGCCTATCAATCCAAACCCCACTAATACGAGTAAGAGGACCACGGTTTGAGTCGTGAATAAATCTAAAAAGCTACCAATCCCCATAGTTGTGAGAATAATGGCCATTAAGAAGATAAGGCCCCCCATTGTCGGTGTCCCAGCCTTTTTCATATGGGATTTTGGCCCTTCTTCACGAATACTTTGCCCAAACTTCAGTCGACGAAGAAGCGGAATACTAATTGGTGCCAGGATAACTGTTACTATAAAAGCAATAGCTAAAATGGTAAGCGTTGTTGCGAGTTTCATTGAAAAATCTCCTTTAAATCTCGTTTCCCTTTCTTCATTAAGAAAAAAGTACAAACTTTCATATATTTATTACTACCCTTCATAATAATAGTGGTTCTTTCCCTTTTTTTAAAGGTAAAGTTACATTAGTTCTCTAAATATAAATGTATGGTGCCATCTTGTTCGATAACACTATCCACTTCAGGTAATTGACTACCAATTTTAGCCCCTTCCCCGTGCCATTCAATACGAAATGGGTAATGTTGCTTGGCAATATCATCCTTTGTCTGACCTATAAAACTTGGTACCTTTACAGTAATTGGGTCACCCCATCGATAATCTTTTTCAAGCTGTTCCTTCGATTTTTCAATACCCACAAAAGGTGCAACATCCTCAATAATTTGACCAACAATTGGTGCTGCCACAACACCACCGAATTGCGTCGTTTTCTTCGGGTTATCTACTGCTACATAGACAACAATTTGTGGATTATCCGCTGGTGCAAAGCCTATGAAAGATACGATATATTCGCCATCCTTATAACGACCATTTTCTACTTTTTGTGCTGTACCCGTTTTGCCTCCAATGCGAAGGCCATCTCGATAAGCCTGGCGCCCTGAACCTTTGGCAACAACAGACTCTAGCGCACCACGTACCTTTGCCGATGTTTCTTCACGAATAACCTGTCTTTTCACGATTGGTTCGGTTTCTTTTATAACTTCCCCAGTAGTCGGATTAAAAACCTTTTTCACAACATATGGCGTATAAAGCTTGCCCCCATTCACTGCAGCGGCAACTGCTTGCACCTGTTGGATTGGTGTTACGGCTACTCCTTGCCCGAATGAAGTCGTTGCCTGCTCTACTGGACCAAATGCTTCTTTTGAAAATAATATGCCTGATGCTTCCCCAGCAATATTCGAACCCGTTTTTTCACCAAAGCCAAAATCTTTAACATATTGAAGTAGTTTTTCATTACCGATACGCTGGCCTAATTCAATAAAACCTGGGTTACAAGAGTTTTCTACCACTTCAAGAAAAGTTTCATGTCCATGACCTTCACGTTTCCAACAGCGCAGCCTAGCTCCCGCAACCATGGTATAACCAGGATCGTAAAAAGTATCACGTTCTAAATCCACTACATTTTCCTCTAGTGCCGCACTGAGTGTTATAATTTTGAACGTAGAACCTGGTTCATAAGTCATCCAAACTGGTAAATTCTGATTATAGATAGCTGGTTCAACTAATTGGTACTGTGCTGGATGAAAGGTTGGATACGAGGATAATGCTAATATTTCTCCTGTGTTGGGATCCATCGCAATAGCCATCGCTTGGTCAGCTTCATAGCGTTCCATTGCCTGTGACAATTCTCGTTCAACCACCTGTTGTACATCCACATCAATCGTTAGTTCGATCGTGGCACCGTCTTCTCCAGACTTCCATGCGCTCGCTACATTAGGTAAGTTATTACCTCTAGCATCTGTAAAAAGCCGTATAGCAGAGGAATTTGCCTGTAAGAACTTATCGTATTCATATTCAATACCTGCTAGCCCTTGCGCATCATAGCCTGTAAAACCAATAAAACGTGACAATAACGTACCATAAGGATAGTCCCTTGAATAATCTACACCACTATATAATCCTTCAATTTGCATACCTTGTAATGTAACGGCTTTCTCATAAGAAATATTTTTGCCTTCAGGTGCCAATTTTACTAAGTATACTTTTTTATTCATTTTTTCCAATAGTTTTTGTTCATCTACTTCAAGCACTTGGGCTATTTTTGCTGCGGCACCTTCAATATCATTACTTTGAGAAGGCATAAAATATAAAGTAGGTGCTAACTTATTCGTCACAATACTTTTACCGTCTCGGTCCGTAATATGTCCCCGCTCATTCGCAAATGGAATTTCACGATCCCAGTTTTCTTCTGCTTTTTTTGTCAGTTCCTTTTGATCGAACACCTGCAAAAACAACAGTCGGATGATAATTGCTACTGCCATCAACATAAACAATACATATAAAATACGTAAACGCTTTTTTGAATGGATTGAAATCCACTTCATTCGACATCACACCTTGTTTTTTACAACGTATGAAATAAAGTGGACTTCTATTCAGTATCTATTCATCCTCTATTTGTTCAACTTCTCCTTCGGATGACGCTTCTACGTCTTTCACAAAGCTTTCAGCAGGTGTTTTCAGTTTCACGACAATCGGTGCACTATCTGAAATCACTGTACCTGCCGATACACTTTGACTAGCAGCAAAGCCCTCTCCGACAACCTCAATTTGTAGACCTGACATTGATTTGAACACAAGTACATTTCGCAACGACCAATTCGTAAAGTTTGGCAATGTAGTATCACCTGCTGTTTTTAAGAATACAGTGCTACCGTTTACAAGTTTTTGTTTACCCTTTGGATATTGCTCGATAATTTTACCACCAGCGCCTACAATTACCGGTTGCAAGCCGTCATTCGCTAGCTCCACCTGAACTGCTTTTGTGTCTTTCCCAGTATAATCTTGAATATTTACATGATTAACATGCTGAACATCCTGAGGATTAATGTTTAAATGTTTTAAACTGTTTTGCATAACTGGCTTAAATATTTTTGAGACTGGTACAGAACCAAGCTCACCCTTAAGCTTAGGTTTTGTTACCGATACATACATAATAAGCTGTGGATCATCTACTGGTGCCATGCCTAAAAATGAATACAGGAACTCATTTGCCCCCCATGAATATTCACCATTGGCCTTAGGAATTTGGGCAGTACCCGTTTTCCCTGCGACTTGATATTCATCGAGCACAAAATCCTTTGCTGTCCCGTATTTTGACGTTAATGTAGAAGCGAGTATTTCACGTACTTGCTTCGCTGTGTCGGCTGAAACTGGTTGTCCCTTTTCAACTGGCTCATGATTTTGGATCGTTTTCCCTGTTGTTGAGTCAACAATACGATCAATGACGTAGGGCTGCATCATCGTTCCGTCATTCGCAATCGCTGTCATTGCTTGAATAAGTTGAATCGGTGTTACCGTTGAACCTTGACCATAAGTTGTTGTAACACGTTGTATTGGATACTGAGATAATATAGTTCCTGTTGCTTCATTCGGTAAATCAATACCTGTTTTTTTACCAAAACCAAATCTGTCTAGGTACTCAAGGAAATTATCGTCACCAATTTTCTTTAAAAGATTAGCCATCGCTGTATTAGATGAGCGTTGGAAACCTTCCAAATAAGTAATCCAATCCCAACCATATTGATTATGATCTCGGATAGTTCGGTCAAGGATTGTATACGAGCCTGATTTATAGTACTCATTTGGATCCCATGTCCCAGTATCAATAGCCGAAGCTAGTGTGAACGTTTTCATCGTCGAACCTGGCTCAATCGTTTCTTCAATAACCTCATTCAGCCATTTCATATTTTTACCGTCACGTGTATCAGGATTAAATGTAGGTCGCTGAGACATCGCCAAGATTTTCCCTGTTTTGGACTCTGCAATAACAGCTGTCATTGATTCAGGATTATATTCCTGTTCAACTTGAGTCATCGCTTCCTCTAAAAAACTTTGAATTGTTTTATCAATCGTTAAAAAGATGTCGTCACCATCTTTTGCTGGTGTCACCATCTTCTCACTGGTAGGCAATAAATAACTAAAAGCATCTGTTTGGTACTTCACTTTGCCGTTTTCCCCAGTTAGCTCTTTGTCATACGTATATTCAAGTCCCATTTTGCCTTTAGTTGTTATTGAGCCGTCTTCTTTATCCTCTTTTATTGCAAAACCGATTAAATGTGAGGCAAAAACACCGTTTGGATAATAGCGTTTTAAATCACTGACAAATAAAATTCCAGGTAATTTTTCATCTTTAAGTTTGCTCATGACTTCATGGTTAATACCACGTCCTGCACTACCAAACTCAACTTGGTAAGGCTTTTCGCCATCAGGCTTCAATTTTGTCAGCTGTTTGTATATTGCCTGTTCATCCATCGGAATGTACTCTGCTAAAACTTTAGCAGTCTTTTCCGCATCAACGACATGACGAGGTTTCTCAGGATTCGGAGACGCACTCTCATTTACAACTGCTATTAAACGATAGCTCAGCGTATCTTCGGCAATCGTTTGTCCATTTCTATCATAAATTTTCCCGCGACTCGCAGTAATCGCACTCTCTTTTCCATATTTAGCTGCTGCCTTTGCCGCAAGTGCTTGTCCCTCTGCTTCCCCCGTCGCTTGTAATGTAACCATTCTAGTGAATAATAGGAAAAAGAGCCCTCCATAAAAAATCAATAATAGAAAGGCTCCCCATTGGAATCGAAATTTCTTTTTTTTCATTTTCCCGGCACTACCTTTACATTTTTCTCATTTTGAGTTAAACCGAGTTCTTGTGCTTTTTTCCATATGTTTTCATATGTAGAAAGTTCACTTACACGCACTGTTAAGTCAACATTCTGTCTCGCAATTTCATCTGCCTCTGCTTCTATTTTTTGAATGTCCATGCTTGTTGTTTGTATAGCTGCTTGATTATTTAATACTAGTACGGCTAGTACAGCAACAATGCTAACTAGGACGATTAGCATTGTCTTTTCAAACTTCTGTTTCGTTTTTTTACGACGTATGATAGTGGGTTGTGGACTAGGTGGTGTTATCGGTTGTTGCACATGTTGCTGCTGGTGCTGCCTTACACGAACTGCTGCCATTTACTCACGCCCTTTGTCGTTAATTTTCTCCACCACTCTAAGTTTCGCTGAACGCGCACGGTTGTTTACTTCTAATTCTTCATCAGAAGGGACAATCGGTTTTCTCGTTACAAGCTTTAAGATTGGCTTCATGTCTTCTGGAATTACAGGTAAATTCGGTGGTAATTCCGGTAATGATGACGCTTCCTTAAAAATAGTCTTGCATAGGCGGTCCTCCAATGAATGGAACGTAATGACACTGATGCGTCCACCTACGTTAATCATATCAATCGCATCGACTAGTGAGTCCTCTGCTGCGCCTAGCTCATCATTGACAGCAATTCGAATTGCTTGAAATATACGCTTTGCAGGATGTCCACCTTTACGGCGAGCCGCTGCTGGAATACCCTCTTTAATAAGTTCTACAAGCTGTCCTGTTGTTTCAATCGGTGCCGTTTTACGTGCCTCTTCGATTTTACGAGCAACTTGTTTTGAAAACTTTTCTTCTCCATAGCGGAAGAAGATACGAACTAAATCTTCGTATGCCCATTCATTGACAACATGAAATGCTGAAAGCGTTGCCGTTTGATCCATGCGCATATCGAGCGGTGCATCATGATGATAACTAAAACCGCGCTCTGGCGTATCTAATTGTGGAGAAGAGACGCCAAGATCATATAAAATACCATCTACTTCTTCAATACCAAGTGCTAGTAATTCTTCTTTTAAATAACGGAAATTCGAATGTACAAATGTAACACGCTCTAAATAGGGCGCTAATCGAACTTTCGCATTGTCAATAGCGATCGTATCTTGATCAAAGCAAATGAGACGACCTTTATCTGATAATTGTTGTACTAAATATTCACTGTGCCCTGCTCCGCCAAGCGTACAGTCCACATATACACCATCAGGATCGAGGTTCAACCCATCAACAGTTTCTTTTAATAACACGGTTGTATGATCGAACATACCACTCGCTCCCCTCAGGCCTTAACTTCTTTCAATTAACGTATAAACGTTCCAATACAAAAATTAAAAATCAAAGCCAATCATATTTTCTGCAATTTCATTAAAAGATTGTTCAGACTCATTAAAGTAAGTTTCCCAAGCATCTTTTGCCCATATCTCAATTCGATTCGAAACGCCTAACACAACACATTCTTTCACTAAGTGTGCATGCTGTACGAGGGTTGAAGGAATATTAATACGTCCTTGCTTGTCTATCTCAACTTCTGTCGCACCGGAAAAGAAGAATCTTGCAAATGCACGGGTATCCTTCTTCGTCATCGGTAAACCTTTTAATTTTTCTTCGAGTTTTCGCCATTCATCCATAGGATAGCCAAACAAACAATTATCAAGACCGCGTGTTACAACAAACGTTTCACCTAAGGTTTCACGAAATTTTGCGGGCACGATTAATCGTCCTTTCGCATCAACAGAGTGTTGATATTCTCCCATGAACATGCTATTCACCCCACTTTATTAAATAATGTACCACATCCCCCCACTTTCCTCCACTTTTTTTAAAAAAAACTTGACATTTTTACCTCCAATGTGAAATTAGACCTTTAGCAAATAATTCATTTTGTGATAAATGACATAAATAAAGAGCTACCCGTAGGAGGGTAGCTCTTTATTTTACCTTTTGTTCGATAAATTTCGTCAAATTTTTATAGACAGGACCTCAATATATAAACAAAAAGACCTATTCACATGTTTATAGATATAACAAATAGTGATGATTTCCAATGCTATATGTTTTTCCTAGCATTTCATCAATCAACCTAGGTCCAAACTCATTCATATATTGATATGGATTATAACATCGTTCTTGAAATCCTTCATTTGGATACAACTCATTTTGTAGCTTCATAAATTTACGGATTGTCGTCTCATGTTTACTAAGCACCGTTTGCTCAATTTTTTGTTGCATGTAGTCAAATTGTTTTAAATGATTTTCCTTATTTTTCATAAGAATTTTTTCAAGTGAAATTTGTTGCTCAATTAAGTATGCTTCAAAGGCTTCATATTGTTCTAATAGCAGTTGTTGCATTGCTTGAATTTGACGTTTTGCTTCATCATCTTGCACCTCAGCAATAAAATGTTCCTTCAACTGCAACGCTTTACCTTCCCACACATTTTCAACAGACAAACTATTTTCACGTAATAGTTGTTCTACTTGACGTGTGATAATCGTAATATTGAGTCGTGGTGCAAAAATAGGCATTTGTAAGCCCAACACCGAAAAGGCATCCTTTAACGTTGCCCAATAAGCAAGTTCCCCAGGTCCACCTACGAATGCCAATACTGGTAAAGCCATTTCCTGCATTAATGGACGCGTCACTACATTATTACTTAATTGCTCAGGATGATCTTTTGCAATTGCCAATAACTCCTCACGAGATAGCTTAATATTCGCTGCAAAATTAACGAATTGCTGTTGACGCCTTTCTAATAAATGACGTTCCCCATCTTTCACATAAAACAGATTAGCCGCTTCATTTGTTGCCAATATTGGCTTATCATATCCAACACGTTCAAACTCAGCTTCCTTCTCCGTTACTAATCTTGCAATTTCCTCACTATGATTTATGATTTGTGCAAAGTACTCGCTTTCGTATTGTCGGAAGTTCACGTCAGCTGCATCAATTATTAGTAAACCTTCTTCTTTAAACAACTGATTCATTAATCGAGCAAAGAAGTCCGTAAATGTTTCACTTTTGTTAAGTGCATCTACCAGCTGTTTAATGAGTCCCTCTGTGTATACTGTTTCACCGAAATCTTTCATAATAGTATTGATTAATTGCATCATAGATTCTTTGTTTAGGCTTGTAGTAGATGCCATCGTTTTACGTCTTGAACGCTCACTATAGGCGCGCTTTTTGAGCTCCACACCTTGCATTGTATACGTGTGGTTAATTTCTTCTAAATCATGATCTTCACCAGCTATCCAAAAAACAGGTACGACCGCTCTTTGAAGCTTTTCACTTTGCTCTTTCGCTAATGTTATGACTGAAATTGCCTTATGAACTGAGTAAAGAGGACCTGTTAAGACACCCGCTTGTTGCCCACCGACAACCGCGACAGCTCCTTGCTCTAATTGCTGTAAATGTTCTTGCGCTTTTTCTGATAAACCAAGTGGCTCCATAAATTGACGAATAATTGCTGTTAATTTTTGCGGATCGCGCACTTGTTGTTCTAAATATTTTACTCGCCGTTTAAACGATACATCACTATATTCGTACTCAAAGAACGTATGAATGGCAGTATTCGGTGACCAATAATCTGCTAGCACACGATTTTTAACGGGTACTTGGATTGACTCCAGTTTCATTTAACATAAACTCCTCTACTCACTAAATCATCAATTTCCTTATAAACTTTTTAATGCTTTTTATTTTAACGCTTATGGCTTCAACATGAAAAGAAAATGCTTATACAGATTGTAAATATTCTATAACAGATTGAATCAAACCTACTAGGCAAATAAGAAAATACGCTGAACTTAGCACTAAAAATAAAAAGCGCCAAATTTTGCGTAATAGCGGTTTCACTTCCAGTTCCTTTTTTGTACGCCATTCAATATATGTAAAAACCATCGCTAGCATTATTGCTAGCATCACAAGCAGAGCACCAATATTAACTCCCCAAAGCACACCAATCGCCAGTGGTACTGAGAAAAACAGCCAAAATGTGGTAACATCCGATGCTGCACCAAAAGCATGTGTACCTCGAATATTAACCTTTCGACTAATTAAATAGACAACGATAAATAGCAGTAAGGGACAAAAAATAATGATACTAATAATTATATGTAAAAAATCTTTCACTACCGTTCACCACTCTCTTCTATTGCTAACATTTGGTTATACAACGTACGCAGAGTAGGTAAAATATGGCCATTTGTTAACGCTTTTTGCAAGATTGGGCCAACAATCGTGTCAATTTCGCTTTTTTTCCCAAGTTTACGATCTGCCAGCATAGACGACGTGTTCGCTGCGGTTTTTTCACATAAGGCAGTCACTGCTGAAAAAGGTATGGTATATTGTAAATTCACAAAAGCTTGCGTTAGCTCCTGATAGATTGTTTGCATTAATATAAAAGCATGCTTATTCGTTAAAAGCTCTCCATTCTTCATTAGTAAAATAGCTGTTAACGGATTAATGATGCAGTTAAATACAGCTTTCTCAAATAACATCTGCTCAGGATTTTGGACAAACTCAACCGGAAACAAAGGATTTTCCATTTGCGAGAGCTTTTTAAAGACAGAATTATGCCCACGCGCAACCGCAATTTTACAGGTACCAACACCTCTATGTTGAACGGTTGTATCATTTATTACCTGAGCACCAAAAGCAACAGAGCAAAAAGCAATATTTTGTTGTGGTAAGCGCAGCGCCTCATCTAAATGCGCTAAGCCATTTTGCATAAATAATAACGGTACTTCACTTGGTAAAGCAGCTATTTGACCATAGAGATTCTGTAGTTGACCATATTTAACTGCCACTACAATCAAATCCTGCTGCGGCAACGTAGCTAACTCTGTCGTTGCAATAACTTGATGTGCCGTTGTTGTTCCATCAATATTCAGTCTCGTTAGATGCTCAATATTTAGTTGGCTCGCTTGCTCCCGTCGCCGTACAGCTAACGTTACGTGCATAGCAGCCTCAGCTAAATAGCTTGCCGTTAGCTGACCGACTGCCCCCGCACCAATAACCACTACATTCATAACGCTCCTCCATCTTCTACATGTATATAAGGGATTATCTAAAAAGGACAGAACAAACCCTGTGAACTACCCTTTCTTTAAAGGAACAAGAACTCCGTGTTCATCAATTTACTATTGCCATATTAAACGCCCTATAACCGCGGCTTTCTTTACGCTTAGAAGGAGGTGCCTCAGAAACATCTCTGAGACACCTCCTTTGCAGGTGCTTCTATTATACAGGATTGGCAGGTTGTTTACGATACGAAATGGCTAATTGCTTCAACCAATGTTGGCTATATACAGTATGAGTATATCTATTTTATCCATTTTTCAAAAACATCTTTCGCTCACTCAAGGTTACAAAATCCATTACCGCTAAAATAAAAAATAAATAAATTCTACTTAACATTTTTGCATTTAAAATATTTAATCTTTCATCAGAGAGTAACCTTGCTGTAACCATTTCACTAGCTTTTCATGCTCATTCTGCAATTCACGGTGCTTAATTTCCAGAGTTTGATAGGCCTCTGTTAATTCATCAAAACTTGTCAAAGCCAATTTTAAATGACTTCGCATAGATTGTTGTGGTTGATTTCTTACAGCTAAAAGTGACTGACTATATTGGCCACGCAACGTTTTATTCCATCTGAAACCACATGCTTGTTTTGTACGACCTAGTTCATGAGCCGCCATTTCAAAAGCCTCTAACTGTGTTTTGCCATTCTGCACATTATGCAACACAATTTCCGCTAATCTTTCATCATCTTCCTTTGTCCATTGGTCTTTTCTTTTTTTCAGTTCCATAATCTATCACCCTCACATTTTTTACTACTATATGCTTTAGCAGGCAAAATAGAATCACAGGATACAAAAAGACAGTGATTATGTTTTTTAATAATCACCGCCATTAAACACTACTTATTATTCTTTTTTGTCAGGAAATTATTAACCGCTTCATGATGTGCCTCGCTTTCCCAAAGTTTCGCACATGTGCGTACTTCTTCCATCACACGCTCATACATATTTCGTTCACGCCACTTACGAAGCTCTATTTCCTTATATGCCTTGTGCACAGAAGGATGAATTTTTCGCATATGCTCGATAAAATCATTCAGCGCATCCTCTTTTGCCTCTTCGAAAACACACATCGCCCAGCCAATCTCGTATAGTAATTCCGCAGGATATGGCTTCGCATCCACTAGCATCTTCATCGCACGGTCATGGCGCAAACCTCGTTCAAATAAATATGTACCGCCACCCCAACCACTTGTAATCGCTAATGTTCCTTGAATAAAACCACACTTCGCATGACTTGCTACTAGGCGGAAATCACAAGCAGTAGCAATCTCGCAACCACCACCAACAGCTGTCCCATTAATTAACGCAATCGTCGGTACCGGTAACGTTGCAAGATCATATAATATTTTCCCCATCTTACTTAACATCCCAAATGCCTCATCCTCTGTTTCAAGTGAATGAAACTCCGATAAATCACCACCAGAGCAGAAAGATTTCTCTCCTGCGCCTGTTACAACTAAAAAACGAACATCATCATGATGATGAATATATGTAATTACTTTCTGAAGACCATCCATGACCTCATCATTTACGGCATTACGTTTTTCTTCCCGATTTATCGTAAATGTCATGATACCCTCTTTGTTATCAATTGTATATGCCATTACCGTTCCCCCTTTGCCTCGTTGGATAGATTGTATCACAAAATTATTATAGCACTATATATCTTTTTATTATTAACTAAAAATTCCGTCTTTTTTAACAAATAAAAAGGCTAGTAAAGAGCCATGGTCTCTCTACTAGCCTTTTAAGTGAGCAAACACTGAATTATTTGCTTACTACTTCTTTACCTTTGTATTGTCCGCAAGCTTTGCAAACACGGTGTGATAATTTTGCTTCGCCACAGTTTGGGCAAGCTACCATACCAGGTACAGATAGTTTGAAATGCGTACGACGCTTTCTTTTTGCAGTTTTAGAAGTTCTTCTAAATGGTACAGCCATTGATGGCACCTCCTTACAGATCGTCTATTCGTCTGTTTGATCAAAATACTTAGCTAAATCAGCTAGTCTTGGATCCACTTTTGGTACGTCAGTTTTTTTGTGTAGTTCAACGTCTTCATCCGTTGCGTAAGACCAGTCTTTACCACCTTGCATTTGTCCTTCGGTATCCTCTTTGAATACTTGCATTGGCACCTCAAGAAGTACTAGCTCCTCAAGAACTGGCTTCATGTCGATTACTTCACCAACAATGTAGTGAATGTCTCCGTCATCTTCCCCTCTTTTTTCATCATCAATCCAGCTGAATACTTCAACTGTCTTAACTTCGATAGGAAACTCAACATCTTCCCACGTGCGTGCACATGGAAGTGTTAACGTTGCCGCCACAGTCAACTGACATGTCATTTGCGATGCACCGAAGGTACATAGCCCTTTTACATGAACGGGCGAAATTGCTCGAATATCCTGGTTTCGCTCCATCACCTCGTCCAACTGCACATAGGCATCAATTGGCATTCCGTCTTGGCGGTATTTAGATAATTGATGAATTGACCATTTCATTCGTTTAATCACCTCGAGACAACACTGTTGATTATATAATGTGTAAAAATAGATGTCAAGATAATTTCTTGTCACCACCCTAAAACCCACCTATAATTATATATAATTATAGTATATTTGTACTCGTCCGCATGCGCGTCGTCAAAATAGTGCCCATGCGTGGCCAAAAATAAAGGGGGTTTTACGTTATGCAAGCAGTCGGCATTGTTGTTGAATATAATCCGTTTCACAATGGGCATGCTTACCATTTGGAACAGGCGAAACAAATAGCACAAGCAGATATCGCCATCGCTGTAATGAGCGGATCATTTTTACAGCGCGGTGAACCAGCCATGGTCGATAAATGGACACGCACAAAAATGGCCCTCGCAAGCGGTGTCGATATTGTTATTGAGCTACCTTATGTCTATAGTACCGCACCAGCAACTGATTTCGCAAAGGGAGCGATATCTTTATTATCCGCAATTTGCTGCGATTCTTTTGCTTTTGGTAGCGAGGATGGCTCTATTCAACCCTTTTTGAATACGTATCAATTGATAGATGACCATCGTAACGAATATAACGCCCTTATCAAAGAGCGCCTACAAACAGGTGTTAGCTATCCCAAAAGTCTACATTACGCCTATGAACAGCTTTCTCAAAAATTCCCTGCCACATACATTAATTTAGGACAACCGAACAATATTCTCGGCTTTCACTATATTGAAGCTGCGAACACGCTTGGCAGTGACATTCAACCACTAACGATACCGCGCATTGCAGCAGGGTATCACGATGCATTACAGGAGGGGGCATCCATTGGAAGTGCTACAGGTATTCGCAAAGCACTTGCTACGACAGGCACTCTGCAAAGTGTGCAAGATGCCCTTCCTAAAGCGACCTATGAATATTTACATGACTGGCATAGTCATTTCAATCAGTTTGCTAGCTGGGAGAATTTTTGGCCATTGCTGCAATTTACTATTATGCGGCACACGCCTAGCGAATTAACACGCTATGCCGAAGTAACAGAAGGCATCGAGTACGCACTTATTAAAGCCGCTAAAACCAGTGATTCTTTCGCAAGCTTTATGGAGAAAATAAAATCCAAACGCTATACTTGGACACGTCTTCAACGCATGCTCACTCATATTTACACTTCTTTTACGAAGGAGCAACTAAGAAGCTTTACAAGCCCCTCTGCCATTCGATTACTTGGTATGAATTCACAAGGTCAAGCGTACTTAGGACAGCGTAAAAAAGATTTCACATTGCCACTTATAAGCCGTGTGGCTGCTACGAAAGACAGCATGCTAGCCGTCGATATCCATGCTGCAGAAATATATAATTTAAGTATAGAATACGGGGCACAACAGCTAAAGCTTCCAAAAGACTATCAAACTCCGCCCATTCGTTTTTAATTTGGCATTGGGAGGCTTTAAGTGCCAACCTATGCTATGGGGCACAAAACGGCATTTCTGATCGTCGACATATTCTTAAAAAATTCCGTAATTTCCCTAAGGTCACTGCGGACGGTCCCTTTGTTCGAGCAGGGCCGAGCCGCTTCTCCCGCAACTCCGTTCCAATCAACTAATAACGACCTAGATAGATCCCGCACGAAGCGTAGTGAAGAAGGAGCCTAGCTGGTACGTCCGTGGAAAGGAGGCGCTTTGTCCGGACCTGATTATGATTACTTTACTGTAAAAGAAAAGAGACCGTAGACAAACTCGAAATTATTCGAGTTTGTCTACGGTCTACAATGCCGCACAAGGCGGCATTTTTTATTTTGGTTGTAATTGCTTTAAATAGGCAATTGCATCATCTACGGTTTTAACAGGTACAATTTTCATTTTCGTACCGATATCTTTAGCTGTCTTCACTGCAGTAGCATAATTAGATTCTAATTCAGGATACTTTGCTTTCATCTTTGCTGGAATTTCATCATCTGGCGCAAAGAATATCTCCATACCGTCACGATCCGCTGCAATGACTTTGTAGTCAATACCACCAATTCTTCCAACTGATCCATCTACCAACATTTCCCCAGTTCCAGCAATCGCATAGCCTTTTGTTATATCTTCATCCAAAAGCTGATTTAAAATTTCAAGGGTGAACATTAAGCCTGCAGAAGGGCCGCCGATATCCTCCGTTTTCATCGTTACTTTTGGGCTTGTTTCAATTGATTTACTCTCTGCATACGTAATACCTAAGCCAGCCCGTCTTTCTTCTGCTCTAGGGATTTCCTTTAAGGTAATCGTTTCTTGTTGTTCTTTTTTATCACGAATAAACTGAATCGTGACTTGCTCACCTAGTTGCTTGTCTTTCAAAAGATCAACAAGCATTTGTTGATTACTAATTTTTTGACCATCTACCTGGATAATTTCATCACCAGCTTTTAATAGACCATCTGAAGCTCCACCATCCAGTACGTTTAATACAAACACACCTTTGAAATGGATTTTTGCCTCTAGCCCAGCTCTTTGGAAGGCTACATATTTTGCATTAAATTGTGAATCTGTCATTAATTTAAGTTGCCGAATATTGTATTCCTCATCATCCTCTAATGGATTTCTTACCTGGTTAATATCCATTATCTTTTGGTATTTTTGAGTTTTGGCCCATAAATACGTAAATGGTGTTGCTTGCTGCATAGCCACTGTCATTAAACTCATTGTTCCTACATCATCCGTATCACCATCTGATACAGTTACAAAGTTACTAATATCGTATGCACTACCAGGCTTCATAATATATGCGTCTAGTCGGTATAACATTAAAAAACAAATCACGACTAAAAACACTGCATAAATACTTATCTTTTTCTTCATTCGGACGAACTCCTCCTAAGACGCACGCAAAACCATCTGTTCATGTTTTTGCCTTTCTGACATATATTGATTTTAGCATTTGCCTATGTGAATGACAAAAAGTTGAAACGAGATGATAATATGTTTGCGACAATTCAAATAGCGCTCTGCATACTTCTTATTCTATTACTCTTGTTATTCCCACAAACTGCTCATACTGGCACTGATTTAGGAGTAAACCTTTTTATGGAGGCGCTATTTCCGTATTTACTACCTTATCTTATTTTAACGCAATGGTTACTCCGTTTAACCGCTCCCATGCGTACGAAAACGAAAAGGGCTTCTTTATACGTACAAGCCTATCTTATTAGCGCACTCGGCGGTTATCCTACAGGTGCAACAACCATTGTTTATTTAAAAAATAGCGGACAACTACACCCTAAAGAAGCAAATTTTTTATTGGCTGTTTGTCATGCACCAAGTCCGCTTTTTGTACTTGGCTTTGTGAGTCTTGATTTATTACACAGTAATACGTTCGGATGGCTGTTTTTATGTTTACTACATAGTTTTAATATTTGTTGCTTAGTAGTCGGTTATTTTTTATTTCGAAAAACCGACCCACCTACCATTTCTTTACACAATTCAACTTTGTATGCAGCCCCATTTTCAGAAAGCATTAAAGAAACAGCACCAACTATTCTTTTAGTTGGAACAACCATTATTTTTTTCACCACTATTCAAACCATCGTGCAACAAGGATTAGACAAAATGCTACCTAATCTCCCTCAGTCAGCAGAATTATCGATAGCCGCAATTCTCGAAGTAACAAATGGACTGAAAATGACGGTTACAGCCTTACCAAGCTTTACATATTTACCATTACTAGTTGTAATATTATTGACGATGCAAAGTATTAGTATCCATTTACAAATTTTCGTTATTGCCAAATCTGCCAAACTTTCCGTTCGTCCATATATTAAATTCCGCCTTCTTAGCATAATCATTGTGCCAACTATTTATGCTGTATTCTTCATGAAATAAACAGTCTATCGGTAATTTTTTCTTGGCAATGACTACTGTTAAAATATTGTTCATGTTGGGTGCATATAAAGAAGAGGATGTCTCCTTATTAAGACATCCTCTTCTCATTAGTTGGCAAAGCCGTATTTTTCTTTTAAAGCCTGTTCTACGCAAACAGGAACAAGTTCACGAACATTGCCGCCATACTTCGCTACCTCTTTTACAATGCTAGAACTTAAAAATGAATATTGGTTTTTTGTCATGATGAAAAATGTTTCAATCGTTTCATCAAGAAAACGGTTCATTGAAGTAATTTGCATTTCGTATTCAAAATCTGAAACTGCCCGTAAGCCTCGGACAATAGCTTTTGCATTCTTTTCTTTTGCATAATTGATAAGAAGACCAGAAGAACATTCAATACGAACATTAGGCAATGTTTTAGTAACCTCAGCCATTAAAGCCATGCGTTCTTCTACTGAAAATAATGGCTGTTTCGATGAATTGTTTAAAACAGCAACATAGACCACATCGAATACATCTGCTGCACGTTTAATAATATCTAAGTGCCCAAATGTCACAGGATCAAAACTTCCAGGAACTACAGCAATTTTCTCTGACAACTTACTCTCCCTCTTCCCCTGCACAACGATAAACTGAAATAATCGTTCCGCCATATGTTTCTTGTCTCTGTAATATAAAAGCTCCAAAGCTATGTGGTAATATTACTTCTTTCGCATGTTCACATAAAATAATGCCATCACGTTGTACTTTATCATTGTCTACAAGCACTTGCACTAAATCGTAGTACTCTTTGTGATGATAGGGCGGATCTAGAAATACTAGCTTAAACGAGATTTCACGTTTTAAGAGCGCTTTCACAGCACGTTTAGCATCGATACGAAAAAGCTCAGAGCACTCCTCATAACGACATTTTTTTATGTTTTCTTGTAAAACTTGAAATGCCTTCGCATCCTTTTCAATAAAAACCGCTTCCTGGGCCCCTCGGCTTAACGACTCAATACCAAGTCCTCCACTCCCAGCAAATAAATCGAGTGCAATACCTCCATCAAAAAAAGGACCAATAATATTAAAGATTGATTCCTTTACTTTGTCTGTTGTTGGTCTCGTCGTATTACCTGTAATCGCCTTTAATGGCATCCCTTTGCGTTCTCCTGCTACTACTCTCATAAGATGCGTGTCACCATACTTTCTTTTACTTATAGAAAGCATTTTTGCAGCGAAAGGACACCTCCGCTGCAAAAAATTATTCTTGTTCTTGTGTTAATACTTGGATACGATCATCACTTTTTTGTAATTCTACAAGGAATAAACGTTGTAACCAAGCTTCTTCTACATAATAACGATTCGCAATTTTAATGATTGGTTCTGAAATTGTGGAATATCTACGTTGATTGAATACGTAGAATCCTGGATCTTTCGGGAATCGGAATGTACGATTGTCATTATTTACGTAATACCCATTTTCCCCCTCACCAGCAGTATAGCCAAGGTGTGGTAGCAGTGTATCAGCTGTATATAAAGTTTGACCCTCATAGAAAATAACCTGAACATCTTGTTTGATTGTGTCATCTACATATACACTACGATCATCTTCAAACAATAACGGATACGTACCATTTTCTTGCGCAGCATTTAACTTAAAATAAGAAGTTTTGGCGTCTAACACGTCCGATAAAAGCTCGTCCATTGTCGTAGGAGAAATTGATTCCTCTCCGAGAGTGTCCAAAGCTTTTTGCCATGCCGACTCTTGGTTAGCTGTCATAAACTCTTTTAAGGTTTTAACTATTTCCTTTGTCTTATCCGAGCCAATAGTTTCTTTCACTAGGTAGGATGCCACAACTTCTTGCAACCATGCTGGTGAATCTTCAAACGTAAATTGTGATTTAATTTGTGAAAGTACAACTTCCTGCTCTACTGCTTGTGCAGTTAGCGTTGGTAAAAATAAAAGTCGATCATCGTGCCCCGCTACTGGACTGGTTTCTTGAATAATGGATATATGTTCATTATTTAAAAATTTCAGTGTTTCCAGAGACTTTAAGAAATCTTTCGAAATCGCCTGCTGTGCATAAATTGATAAAACTGGCGTCTGTTCTTGCACCTTAAGATTTCCAGCCTGCCAATAAATATCACGAACTGTGCCATTACCACTAAACATTGTGTAGTTAACGAGTGATAATTGCTGTTGTCCTACTAATGGTAAACCTGTTATCCATTGACCGACCGTTTTGCTATCTGTTGAAATATGCATAACAGTATAAGATGCGTCACCGTTTGTTAATGTTGCCAAAACGTTTTGTAGTAGCATTTTATCTTTTAAGCCGCCCTCGATAGGAATTATGTACGAAACAGACTGTGATTTAGTATCGCCTTTTGCAAAATAGGATACTTCTTGCGATAAACGATTACAGCTTTTCTCGTTTTCGATAAAACAACTTGGATCTATCGCATTTTTGGGCCACTTTATTTTCACTTTTTGATTTGGCAAGTTTTTAAAATGCTGTCTGATATCTAGACTGTTTTCACGATAGACAATTTCAATTTCCTGTGAGTAATGGAATTCTCCATTTCCCGTTTCTAAATCTGATGAATACGCTTGATACTGGAAAAATATTGTTCCTGTAATAATTAGTGCAAGAATGGAAAAAAAACTCATTGCAAATTTCATGTGCTTGACCTCCCGCAGCATGATACTATGTGTATTGGAAAGGATGTGCAAGTTTAAATGCCACAACAATTTATAGAATTAGGTGAAGGCTATGGTGATGTATATGAGCTACTTGAAATGATTAAAACCAATCAAGAGCGCTTCCATCAAGCCTTTATACTAACATCCACAAAAGAAGAAAAAAAGGTTGCCTCTTTAGCTGTCGCTTTAAAACCAGTAGGTGAAAGTAAATTCATGCCGATTTATATTTGTCGTGAAGGCATTCCTTTTAATGAGGAAAAGCCTTCAAAGCGTCAAATCATGTTCGAAGAATGTATTGAACAACTAGGTCGTAAAGCGGTTGTTGTAGAAATAAAGCACTCATCTATATTTTCGGAGCCAAAACTATTTTATCAATACTTAATTGGAATAATGAGACTACATCACTATATCCCAGCATTAAACTAAGCTTAAAGACCCGCTTTATAGTCATATTCCTTCGCTTTATCTGGTTTAGCATTTTCGAACTCAGTTTTAACGAATGGACGGTAAGATTCCACAACGTCTTTCACAAAAGGAAGGCGTTGTAGTTTTGTTGTCATCATTTCAATGTCCTCTCGATCGCAATAAAGCACTACATATTTTTGCTTACGAGAAATATAATGAACATGACCATATTTTCGAAGTGACTTTGCATGTTTTAATTGATGGACGTAAACGATCAGCCCTTGTCGTTCGTTCATATAGTTTTCCCTCATTTCTTACATAAAAGAATACCATAGACCGGAAAATGATAGCAACAGAGTTTAGCTGACAGAACGCTCGTTTTTCCGTTATAATGGAAAAGCATAGCGCGTTTATCGACAGATTCCATTTACTTATGCTAGATAAAAGTGCTTTAAAAGCACTTAAGTTTAGCCATTTAATTACGTCTCATCATCGTTACATCTCGATTTTAAAATGTTTTAAACAAGCGCGTTGAACAGGTCAGTTAAACCTTATTCTTATGAATGGGTTGTGTTTTAAGCTAACAAAATTTTTATCCTTCATAATTTGAGACAACCGCAGGAGCTTATGACAAACTGGATTTTGCTTCACAGGCGTCCGTTATCGCACAGGTAAATTGTCTTAGTGCGAAGTGCTTTTGTCATGGTTTCGCAGATTCAAACGGTGTTTGTACATCAATTAAATCAAGATAAAAAATAGTGAATTCACCAGTACCTTTTTTATTAATTTGATTGTCAAGGAGGACGAATATGGGTAAAAAAACAAACATAGCACTTGCAATCGCTGCAGCTAGTGCAGCAGCTTGGGCAGGTAGTAAAGCTATATCTAAACCTCAGCAACGTGAAGAAAAACAAGCATTACAATATGATCGTCCGATTATTATTGCGCACCGCGGCGGAGCCCATTTAGCACCTGAGCATACAGTGCTTGCTTTTGAAAAATCCGCACAACTTGGTGTAGACGGCTTTGAAATAGACATTCGTTTAACAAAAGACGAGGAAATTATCGTCTTTCATGATGCTACGGTCGAACGTACGACTGATGGTTACGGTCTAGTGGCAGACATGACATTAGCAGAAATCAACGCATTGAATCACGGCTATCATTTCGAAGATTTACAGGGGGGAAACCCTTACCGAGATGTAAAAACAGATGTTGTCACACTGCGCGAACTACTAGAAAGCTATCCAAATATGTTGGTAAATATTGATATTAAAGATGCTCCTGATACGTATGAGGGTAGTTTAATGCCGTCCAAGCTTTGGCGTTTAATTGAAGAGCTGAGCGCAGAAAATCGTGTGATTGTCACAAGCCTTTACGGGGAACAGATAGACCGTTTTAATTTGTATGCACAAAACCAAGTTGCATTAGGTGCTGGTGAATCAGATGTACGAAAAGCATTCACTGCGTTTTCTAGCCAATTCGGCCATTTATATCATCCAAAAGTAGATGTTTTTCAACTCCCTCCGAAATCAGGAGTTGTCACGCTAGATTCACCGAAATTTATTCAGTTTTTAAACAATTTAAACATTCCTGTACACTATTGGACAATCAATGATGAAACAACTATGAATAAATTAATTCACAACGGTGCAAAAGGTATCATTACTGATCGACCTGATATAGCTGTGGAGCTATTAAAAACACAAGAATAATCGTATGAAGAATTCAAATCTGTTACAAGAGGTAAGGGCTCTTTATAAATGCCCTTACCTCTTGTTTTAGTCTTTAACATAAGACTTAAAATCTCTACCAATATAATTTGCAGGAACAGGAGGTAAAGCTATTTCTCTTGCCCAGACAGAAAGCTGTCCAATATGATGAATTTCATGAACAATAACATGATGTAATATGTCGTTTTTTGTATATTCATTTTCATCCCAAGCGACTGTTACAACCTCATCATTAAATTCCTTATTGGTCTTTAAAAATTCAATTATTTCGTTCCGCAATTTTGTTGAGAGCATTTCAATCTTTTCAAGCGTTCTGTAATCTTTAAAACTAAATATTCTGTCTTCTTTGTGTTGAATACCACGAATCCAGCTATACTCAACATCTATAATATGAAATAACGTATATAAAATACTTCCTGCTCCACCAGTACGGCGCTTTAATAATTCATCGATACACAGCTGATGACACCACTGAAACCATTCATCTCTTACTTGCCAGTTATACACAAAAAAATTTAGCATTAAGTCATCCCCACCCTATACTTTTTTAAGCAACGACTTTATTGTAAATAATGTAATACGGCATCTGTCACATCTTGTAATGTCGCTGTGCCGCCCAAATCAGCAGTTTTTATACCTTGTGATAAGGTGTCTTCAATCGCATTTAGCACTCTTTTACCTAGCTCTTGATAGCCTAAAAAATCAAGCATCATTTTACCTGTCCATATTTGGCCCAGTGGATTAGCGATACCTTGTCCTGCAATATCAGGGGCAGAGCCATGTACGGGCTCAAACATTGATGGATATAGCCGTTCAATATTTAAGTTTGCCGCTGGCGCAATGCCGATACTGCCCATAATAGCGCCACCTAAATCGGTTAAAATATCACCGAATAAATTCGATGCGACGATGACATCAAAGTTTTCTGGCTTCATCACTAGAAATGCAGCTAATGCATCAATATGATTTGATACTTGTCCAATATCCTCATAATCTCTACCCACTTCAGCAAAAACTTCATCCCAAAAAGGCATACTGTATGTTAATCCATTTGATTTTGTAGCACTCGTGACATGCTGACGTCGGGATTTTGCCATATCAAAAGCATATCGTATTGCACGTTCTGTACCCTTTCTTGTGAAAATAGCATTTTGAATCGCCACTTCATCCTGTCCACTATGAATACGCCCACCACTCTCAGCATATTCTCCTTCTGAGTTTTCACGAACAACAACAAAATCAAAACCATTAGGATTGCGCAATGGTGAAGGTAATCCTTGTATTAATTTTGCTGGACGTACATTAATCGATTGCTTCATTTCACGGCGAATCTTAATCAGTAGCCCCCATAGTGAAATGTGATCAGGCACCATCTCAGGCATACCAACAGCACCTAAAAAAATCTGGTCGTAGCCTTTTAATATTTCAATTCCATCATCAGGCATCATTTTCCCTGTCTCTAAATAATAATCGCACCCCCATGTGAAAGTAGTCCATTCAAATCGAAAATCCCCATCTAATTGTGCAGCCTTATCAAGTACTTTCATCGCCGCTGGGACAACCTCTTTTCCAATACCATCTCCAGGTATAACGGCAATTCGATATGTCTTCATCTACAGTACCCCCTATTTCTTACCTTCCTTACACAATTACTATACAATTTTTCGCATAAAAAAAATAGAAGAAGCGTCGTTTGGACACTTCCTCTATTTTAGGCGGAGCAGGAGCAAGAGCCCCCAGAGCCACAGCCACTTCCACATGAAGAATTGGATGCAAAGAAAGGGTTACTTACAGGAACTTTTACCGCTTCTGATACTGTTTTCCCAATTAGCAAGCTAATTTCATCAAGTAAATCTTGAAAATCGTTTTCAGCTATCTTTAATGCTGCAACTTTTTCATTTAAATCAAGTTCGCGCTTTTGCTGACGAATCGATTTCATTATTGTATGATAGTCCGGATGATATTTTCCGAAACGTTGTACATCTTCGTATTGCTCCTTCATGCGGCCAAAAGCGTGAATAGCTCCCACTAAATGAGCATCGCTATATACAGCCTTATACGCCTCCTCCAGCGTATTTGCAGGTTCAGAGGACAGAATCATCTCACAAAGCGCATCAGCCTCATCCAAAATGATTGCCCATTCAGAGGTCATCATCATTTTTAATTCCCCCAATCTCTTACCCATCATAACAGATTTTATGGTAATTTTACATTATTGATATTTCAATTATAAAGGAGTTTTTAAACTTGTTACCTTCATCTAAAGAACAAATAGAAGATTTACTAGCAGATATTTTACAAAATAGTACTATGGAGGATGAGGAAGTTTTACTACATTTGCTAAGCGGACTTCGCCAAAAGCAACAAGGAATCCATCGCCGTTACATTAACGCTACCTTGCACATGGTGGGCAAATTCGAGCCTGAGGTCAGTGAGGTCCGTATTCCAATTACACCGGTTATTCATAATACAATTAAAGTACCACATGGAGGAATCATTGCAACCGTTGCTGACGCAGCAATGGGAGGACTAGCTTCACGTTCTGTAGCAGAGGGTTTTAATGTTGTAACGACTAATATCAACATTTCTTATATTGCAACAACTACAAATAAAGAATTAATTGCACGCGGACGTTTTGTACATAAGGGACGACAAACACTCGTGATGGCATGTGATATCGAGGATGAAACAGGCCGCCAACTCGCTACTGCCACAGCTTCTTTCTTCGTCATTCAACGTCGCCAATCATAAGATTGGTAAAATAATCTTGAATACATTGTTGATCAGAAAAAGGGAACTTAAGATTCTTTATTTGTTGCGTCTGTTCATGCCCTTTTCCAGCAACAAGGACAATATCTCCTTTTTGTGCCTTTGCCAAGGCCTGATGAATTGCAACCCTGCGATCTAAAAAAATTTCATAATACTGTTGTTCAGAAAAACCCGCAATAATACTTTCATTAATTAAGATAGGATCCTCATCGCGGGGATTATCAGTCGTTAAAAAAATTATATCAGCATATTTACTGGCCACCGCGCCCATCGCAAAGCGTTTTGCCTTGTCTCGATTGCCGCCGCAGCTAAAAACAAGGAGTAGCGTCTTCTTGCTATCAAAAGTTTGTAAAACAGCCTGTAGTGCCTCTGCTGTATGGGCATAATCTACGTAGACATCAATACCAAGAGGATTGTCAATTTTTTCGAGTCTCCCTTCAGGTAATTTTAATGCCCACATATGCTCAGCTATCTCTTCAATTGAATAACCAAGACGCCAAACAGCCATTAATGCGGCCACTGAATTTTGCACATGGTACTTACCAACAAAAGGGATAGCTACTATATGCTCGCTCTTTGATGTTTGCAAACAAAGTACTGTTTTTCCCCGTGTCTCACTCACAATTTGAATATGTAAATCATTGTGATTATCAAAGCCAAATGAACACGATTTTTTCTTATCGTATATACCGACTGAGCGGCAAAAATTGTCGTCTCCATTCAACACAAGTTTCTTTGACAAGTCTGCCAATCTTTTTTTCGCTCGTTTATATGCCTCTAATCCCCCATGATCCTCTAGGTGATCCTCTGACAAGTTCAAAAATACACCACAATCAATATCACAATGATCAAGTCTATGTTGTTGTAAACCCATCGAAGAGGCTTCTAAAACAACATGTGTCACTCCTTGACGCACACATTGTTTTAATATTGGCTGTAGCTCTTTTGCCTGTAATGTTGTCAACTGCTCATACGATGTTTGTTGCCTTTGCCCATTAATGAAGAAACCAACTGTTCCAATAACGGCTACATCGTTATGTAACGCTTTTAATAATTGACTAACAAAATGGCTCACTGTCGTTTTACCATTTGTTCCTGTAATCGCAACAACGGTTAAAGCCTCTGCAGGAAAGGCCGCAAGTTTTGCACTAGCAAATGATAAAAACAATGCGGTATTTGGTACCCATACGAAAGGAATATTTTGATCAGTGACGGGTAATGAAATACTTTCCTCAGATACAATGGCAGCAGCACCTCTGGCTAATGCTTCTTTTACAAACCGGCTCCCGGATGTTTTCTTGCCTTTGCGCACAACAAAAATATCCCCAGGTTTCACCGCCTGTGCGTAATCCTCAACACCAGTAATAGTTGTTCGAATCGATCCACCTGTCACACTGCACGGCCAGTCTTTTAACAACTCAGCTAATTGCATTGTCTCATTCCTCCTTTCAGTTCTCTATCATATGACGGTGTTTGTAATGTTGTGACGAAAAAAGTCGATGGCTTAACAGTCACTTACTACACACTATTTGCACCAGTCAGAGCAGCAACGCTAAGTGTTTAAATTTTCCCACATAAGAAGACGACATAAAAAAAGAGGTTATCTTATATGCAAGACAACCTCTTTTTAGAATAAATAGTAAGAAACCGTTGATTTCCGTTCCAGGCGCTCCCTTTCCGCAGGCATGGCTCCAACAAATTTTTGCAGCGGGTTGCCACAAAAATGGATTTTCCGCACGTGCTGTTCCTGTAGTGGTTTCGCACCTTCCACTCCAATCAACTTGTATCGCGTACTGATTCTGTTCTTAAACATGATGACGAAAAATCAATGAGCGTGAAAAGCTGAAATCCTGACAATTGAACAGCTTTTTTTCCACACCTTAAAAGAGATTATGAACCGTGGTGTATTATCAGAAGACCATGTATTCGTTGATTCCGCTCATGTGAAAGCGGGTGCCAATAAATGCAAGTATGACAAGAAGGACAGAAACACCTGCTTACGAGGAAAAGCTTCAAGAAGAGCTGAATTTAGCTCGTGAAGAAATCGGAAATAGAGTCGATTCATACATAAAATTCAGGGGAAATTTGAACTCAACTACCTTCAAAAACGACAAAAGGTATTATGAAGTGCTTCTCTCAATACCTATTTGTCATTGACTATATTTCTAATCAGTAAATGTTGGGTGTCAGCCAACTCGAAATTGTTCGAGTTTATCTACAGTCTGAGAGGCAGTCTTATACGTAAAACAACCAATTTTTCATTATTGAATTGTTTGATCTGAAGTTTCGTCTGCATTATCTTCTGGTTCTTCGCTATCCTCTAGCTCACTGTCCATACTGTGCTCAGTCGGTTCGATAAAAATTTGTGTATAGTAATTTAAAAAAACGCCCGATCCGACAAGCGAATATTTATCGCTTAAGATTACTTTACGATGTTCAGGAGAATTGAGCCAACCATGCATCGCCTCAATGGCGTCGAAATAAGCAGTTGCTAGATTTTCATTCGCTTCATTATAGGCAATTTCATATGCCTCTAACCGCTTCTTCAAATCACCATTTGTTGGTGATTCATGTGAGAGAAAATTTTGCACCTTCATATCTTCACTATGCTTTCTCGCTACTTCATCTAATGCATCATCCATTTCTACTGGTGCTAAATCATGATGAACTCTTGTTACATTTATTAAATCATCTAGCTGGGCTGCACTTGCCAAGTTAATATCTTGCTGTAAAAACGAGGATGGTGGAGTTGGTATGACTAGCTCACCTTGGTAAATCATTTCATACGGTTGATGTAGTACGAGCGTCTCGCTATCTGTAAAGCGTACACCTTGTAATTCACCTGTTTCTCCATCTATATAGAGCTGTGCAAAAAGCCCATCAAACTTCACAAGCAATCGTGTCTGCATATCTTCCTCACTCATCGAGAAAACGAAAATATTTTCACCAACATTGGCAGCCACTTCATAATCAATAATTGTCATTCGATAAATTTCATCACGCTTCTGACCAATTTTAAATGGTGCTGCATCTAGTTTATCACCTGCTATGTATACTTGTGTCACAATATTATTTTGCACACCAACCATAAAAAATGAGGAAACGCTTGTCTTATAAACCCACCATTCATAACCATATGATGATGGCTCTTTTCTTGCTGGTTCACCATGTTGTTCCAATACTACTCGTGTTTCCTGTCCGACAAGTGTTGACATACCACTTTTCGGACGGGCCATTGCCCCCATCTCTGGTTGCTTCAGCTCTGTCTTTGGAATAACATTAGACTTAGCATTTGGGCCTTCTAGTGGTTCATTTTCCCGTGCAGTATTAAAGAACATAAAGCCGATAAACGCAATTGCTGCACATACAATTAAAATGCGAAATAAAGCTTTCATACTTGACCCCTTTCCATCACCATTATTGTAATTTATTATATCAATTGTAATCGTGTTGACACAATGTTGTCATTGCAACAATGTCGAATATGCTCTATTATAAAAATGAGCGTATACTTTGTACGAAAAGCTAAAGGAGGATTATTAGATGTATTTTGAAAATACTAACCTTGAAAATTTAACAGCTGACCAAGAAC
Organism: Lysinibacillus sp. UGB7; assembly: GCF_049058285.1. NCBI lineage: Bacteria > Bacillati > Bacillota > Bacilli > Caryophanales > Bacillaceae > Lysinibacillus > Lysinibacillus sp. UGB7. The sequence continues at coordinate 44,187 of NZ_JBMGUV010000003.1, read as the reverse complement.
TAATTGAAAGCGTTATGAATAAGAACGGTCTTGAATGTGACGGTGGCTGGGATTATGAACGTATGACTTTTGATCGTCGTTTCGATACTCGTGAAGGTCGTTACTACCTACGCGTATTCGCATATGCTAAATCTGGTGATGTTGGAGCACACGATGCAGTTCTAACTTTAATGAAGCCAGCACTTGGTAAATATTACTATCCACATGGTGTAGAGTATGGGGAAGATGAAATTTTCCCAGCGCACCTTGTTAAAAAATGTGATGAGATCTTAAAAAAAGTAAGATTAGATCTTGAAGCTTATGAAGTTCGCGTCTAATGTAATAATAGAATATACAAAACATTTAGCACGTATGTCGGCAAATAGTAGCAATCAGCAAACTATGTTTTTAATGACAGCATAGTAGATGGTATACTAACTTTAGGTTGGCCTTGCGTGTAATGCCTATAAGCTTTGAAAAGACTGGTGGTCCAGTCTTTTTTATTTTGAGTAAAATAATTTTTTCTCCTCATACTAACGATATCTTTCAAATGATGTAGGTGAAGTTAATGATACAATTTTTCAAAAGGCCCTTTTTTCGCCATCCAATAATCATCATTGCTATCGGAATTATTATACTGTGGTTCATATCCTTATCTTTACCAGTCCTACTTGCCTACGTTACGGCACTACTGTTAGAACCTGTCATTATCCGTATCAGCAAACGTTTTCGAAAAAAGAGAAAAATTGTCGTTTCCATTTTCTTTTTGTTGTTTTTTTTCTTAACACTTATCTTATGTATTCTTGCTGCATTTATTAGTTGGAAACAATTTTCATCTTTTTTACTCCATATACCAGACTACCTCAACCAATTGTCTGCACTTTGGATTCAAATTCAATCAAAGCTAGCCAATTACACATATCATTTGCCTTTAGAACTTGTTACACAAATTCAACTCTTCATCACACGTTCACTAGCATCCATTGAAAAATTTGCTTTTTCTTTAACAAACTTGAATGTTTGGTCATCGTTAATTACACATCTATCTTCACGTTTGTTTGATATATTCGTTTATTGGATAGTTCTCTATATGCTACTGTTAGAATTACCATCTATTAATCAAAAAATATTAGCCCCCATTCCTTTTCATCATCACCAAAAAATACTATTTATTGGCCAGCGGGTCAAGGTTGCTTTATTTGGATTTGTGAAGGCTCAATTCCTTGTCGGTATTTGTATTTTTACAATAGCTTTAGCAGCCTTTTTTTTATTAAAAACGCCTTTTCCTTTAATTTTAGCACTGTTACTTGTGTTATTAGATGTCATTCCATTTCTAGACTCATTTATATTACTAATACCATGGGCCATTTACAAAGCACTAACAGGACAATATGTATTTGCCTTCTCCTTACTTGTTCTTACAATCGTACTTTTTTTAGTGCGTCGAATGATTGAACCAAAAATTATTGGCGATAAGATTGGGCTATCTTCCCTTTCCACGTTTGTCGCAATGTTTATCGGTTTTAAAGTTTTTGGGTTTCTCGGCATTTTAATCGGACCTTTACTCGTTGTCGTTGTCCTTTCTCTTTTTAACCAAAACGATATAAAAAATCTCCCTCCTTCTCAAGAGTAAGGAGGGAGATTTATATGTTAAAACCCTAAAATTGCTTTAATAACTGACGTTGTTTCACCTGGTTCAAACAGGATATACAATAACATGTACACCATTACACCTGTAATGGCTACGAAGAACCAAATAATACTTGTAATAGGTCCGATTCGACGGTGAAGCTTAATCTTTGTTTTCAAACCTGAAATAATACTTACAATACCGAATACTGCTCCCACTGTCGCAAGAGTAATATGGAATATTAAAAAGAATGTGTAATACGGTTTTAAATCCTCACCGCCACCAAACGCAGTATTTCCAATAAAGATTGTACGTGAAGCATAAATGATAAAGAAAATAAGTGCAGCAGCACCAGCAGCTAACATTACTTTTTTATGTGCCTCTACCTTCCCCTTCATGATTAAGCCCCAACCAATTGCTACTAATACAGCACTAATGACGATAAATGACGTACTAATAGTAGGCAACATTTGTATTTCCATGCACAAAACTCCTTATACAATGTAAATTTCTCTTTTATAGCTGATGTTGATGTTCGCTTTCCCATTTCTGTTGGTGCGCCTTTAAGGCATCTGCAGTAATTTTATCGGGATCTTTTTGTTCTGAGCGATACCATTTTGTAAAAATAGAAGCGATTAAAACACCAAAGATAAGCTCTTGCAGTATTTTCATAAGTACGCCGCCAAGTTGTTGATCCGCAACAGGTTTCATATCTGTAAATAGCTCTGGTCCCGATAAAGACAAGCCCGATAATGTAGAAGCCGGTACACAAAGCTCCATTGCTTTTAACCAAGCATCACCATTTGTATACGTTTCATACATCGCATTGGGAGCAAAAATAATTAAAGCACATGCAGGTGTAATTAATACTGCGTTTGCAATAATGTAAGCTAACTTATACAAAGGCTTCATTTGAGAACTTTCTGGCATTTGTTGAATTATTGGCCAGTACATTAAACCCGAAGAAATAAATAATACAAAAGTGTATGTACTATGTAAAGTCTCATTTAATTTAATGTAGTCTAAGACTGAAGGCAAATGATAAAAAGAAAATAGACCGATAAATACAATTGTCGCAACGACCGGTAAAGTTAAAACTCTAAATAAAGGTTTTACAACTGGTGCCTCAATAACTACCTTCCATACCCACCAAGGAATTCCTTTAATAATGAAGATCGGCACAAGTAATAGTAATATAGCCATTTGCACCATATGCATTGTAAACATAATATGTGCCATTAAATCGATTGGAGATCCTTTAATAATATAGATCGTTACCATTGCCAATAAGAAGTATATTGCCTCTCCTTTTTTCAACGGCTCACTTACTTTAAAATCTTTGCGCCATTTCGTTGTTACTAAGAAATAGATAATAGTTATGAAAACGAGAACCCCTATTAAATACGGGCTCCATAAAGCTTGGAAACCAAATATACTAAGTGGCATACAGTACGCACTCCTTTAAACTTCAGTACTCCTATTATAAAACGCATACAGTTGAACTGCAATGAACGAAAGGTGAACAATTTTCTATTGCGTAGTATTCTCTAGTATCCAACGAAAAAAGCACGTCTCTACTAAAAGTAGAGAACGTGCATTTCTGGTTTACCACCAAATGATTGTTAAGAATGCTAAGAAGAACGTAAATGCGATTAACATCCCCACCCACATGAAGAAGCCAATTACTCCACCGTAGTGAGTTTTTTTGTCTTCTAAGTGCATGAAAGCGTAAAGTTGAAGAACAACTTGAACACCAGCAAGCAATAAAACGAACGGGAATATTAAGTATTTAGAAAAATCAGCTGCAACAACTGCGAATGCGATGAATGTTAAGAAAATCATGATCGCAAAGTTGATTACTTGTTTACGCATATGAACGGCATTATGATGACGATCATATTCGTATTGCGCTTGAGACTTAGCAACTACAGGTGTATCGTGTGATGACATATTATCCGATCACTCCCATCAAGTATACTACTGTAAAGATAAATACCCAAACTACGTCGATAAAGTGCCAGTATAAAGCAGCCACGAAGAATTTAGGCGCATTGTACAGGTTAAGACCACGTTTAGCATTACGAATAAGTAATGTTGTAATCCAAACTAATCCTAACGTTACGTGGAAACCGTGTGTACCTACTAGCGAATAGAACGCAGTGGCGAATGCAGATTGGTTAAAAGTGAAACCAAGATGCACATAGTGATAAAACTCATAAATTTCAAGGGCCAAGAAGCCAAGGCCTAGAAGTAAAGTGATAGCTAACCAAGTTTGCATACCTTTATAGTTAAAGTTACGCATATGGTAAATTGCATAAACAGATGTAAGTGATGATGTTAATAGTAACATCGTCATTGCAAAAGCTAACGGTAATTCAAATAAATCTTGTGTTGTGAACTCCATGCCAGCTGGCCCTTTGTTCTTAAGTGCTAAGTAAGTAGCAAATAAACTTGCGAAAAGTACAACTTCACATGCAAGGAAAATCCAGAAACCAACGACTTTGTTTTTACCTTCTAGCGTTGCTTGTTCAGGATGATCTGGCCAAGTATGAGGAGTAAATTTAGTATTGAAATCCATTATTTATTTCCTCCTTTGCCATAAAGTTGTTCTTCAATTTTGATAATATCTTCTTTGTGTAAGTGGAAGCCGTGATCGTCTTTAACAGAACGGACAATCATTGCACCAAATGTAATTGCAAGACCAATGATTAATACATAGATTGACCATGGCTTATCAGCATCTGGATTATAAAGTGCACCGAATGCTGCGATAAACATACCTAAAGAAATAACGAATGGAATTGCAGAGTTGTTTGGCATATGAATATCGCCAAGTGGCTCAGCATATGTCATACCCTCTTTGTTACCTTCTTGTTTTTCAATCCAATAAGGATCTAATCCACGCACAAGTGGCGTTTGACGGAAGTTATAGAATGGAATTGGCTGTGGAATAGCCCACTCTAATGTACGTCCATCGCCCCATGGATCGCGACCTGCTGGTTTACCTTTGATAGACATTAAGCAGTTGATTACCATTAAGATAACCCCTACACCCATCATCAATGCACCGATTGTAGAAATATAGTTGAACTGATCCCAACCTTGACCTTCCATGTAAGTGAATACGCGACGTGGCATACCCATTAAACCTAAGAAATGTTGAAGGAAGAACGTTAAATGGAAACCGATAAAGAATACCCAGAAAGTAATTTTACCAAGCGTTTCGTTTAACATACGGTTGAAGAAAATTGGCCAGTAGAAGTGCGCTGAACCAAATAAAGCTAATACGATACCACCTACGATTACGTAGTGGAAGTGAGCAACGATAAAGTAAGAATCGTGTAATTGGTAGTCAAGAGGAGCAGCTGCTTGCATTACCCCTGTAACACCACCCGCAACGAATGACGGGATGAAACCAAGTGCATAAAGCATTGGTGTCGTAACTTTAATAGATCCGCCCCAAATAGTTAAGATCCAGTTGAATACTTTCATACCTGTTGGAACGGCAATTGCCATTGTAGCAACAGCGAAGATTGCGTTTGCTGTTGGCCCAAGACCAACTGTAAACATGTGATGGGCCCAAACCATGAAGCCTAAGAAACCAATTAAGATTGTTGCGAATACCATTGAAGAGTATCCGAATAAACGTTTACGAGAAAATGCTGGAATAATCTCAGAGAATAAACCAAATGCTGGTAATACTAAGATATAAACCTCTGGGTGTCCGAAGATCCAGAATAAGTGTTCCCAAATAATTGTGTTACCACCCATTGTATGGTCAAAGAAGTTACCACCGAACATACGGTCAAATAACATCATTAATAAACCAATTGTAAGTGGAGGGAAGGCGAATAGGATTAATGCACTTGAAACTAGTGCTGTCCATGTGAATAAAGGCATACGCATGAACGTCATACCTGGAGCACGCATTGTAATAATCGTAACGATGAAGTTAAGACCAGAAATTAATGTACCTGCCCCTGAAATTTGTAAACCAAGTACATAGAAGTCAATACCATGTCCTGGAGAATATAAAGATAATGATGCATAAGATGTCCAGCCCGCATCAGGAGCGCCACCCATGAAGAATGACAGGTGCAGGAAAATAGCACCTAGGAAGAATAACCAGAACCCTAAAGAGTTAAGGAATGGGAATGCAACGTCACGTGCACCAATTTGTAATGGTACAAGCATGTTCATAAATGCGAATAATAATGGAGTCGCAGCTAGGAATAACATTGTCGTTCCGTGCATTGTTAATAATTCATTGAAAAAACCAGCTGAAACGAAATCGTTATTCGGTTTCATTAATTGAATACGCATTAATAACGCTTCAAAGCCAGCGATAGCGAAGAACAATGTACCTGCTAATAAATACATTACTGCTAACTTTTTATGGTCAACAGTTGTAATGTAGTCCCAGATAGCTGCTCCAAAGCCCTTTTTCTGTGTGTATGAGCTCACAACTCTTACCTCCCTCAAAGTTTGTTACAAAAAACTTAAAATTATTTCTCTACTGATAAGCCCATGATATAAGTTGCAAGAGCTTGAATTTCTTCGTCAGATAAGTCGCCATAGATTGGTGCAGTACCATCAGGTTTCATCATTAAGTTACCTGGTTTGTATTGTTCAGGATCCTTAATCCATGCTTGTAAGTTCTCTTCAGTGTGCTCTAAGAAACCAGCAACACGGTTACGGTCACCAAATGTCGTTAAGTTAGGACCTACTCCACCTGTTCCGCCTACTCCCGATACAGCATGACAAGCTAAACAGCTGTTAGCAAATGTTGCTTCACCAAGATCTGTAGATGCTTTGTCAGCAGTTTGTCCTTCTGTAGCTTTCATTGAAGCCACCCAAGCATCAAACGCTTCTGGGCTTAATGATTTTACTTTAAAGTCCATTAATGCATGTGAAGGACCACATAACTCAGCACATTTACCATAAAATACGCCGTCTTTAAGGTCTTTCGATTCTTTATCGAATACGAGGTAGAATTTATTTAAGTTTTCTACGTTTGTATCCATCTTACCGCCTACAGCAGGAATCCAGAATGAGTGCTTAACATCGGCAGCTTTTAAGTTAAAGTAAACTTTTTGGCCTGTTGGTACAACTAATTCTTGTGCAGTTACGATACCTTGGTTAGGGTATTCGAACTCCCACCAATATAATTTTGCAGTTACATTTACTGTAAGAGCAGTTTTATTACCGTTTTCGTCTACCTCATCCATTGCAGCAACATCTGCAAATTTATAAGTAGCCGTAACAACTGGTACAGCAATAATTAATAATAAGATTATTGGAATAACTGTCCAAATCACTTCAAGAGTGTGACTTCCTTCTACTTGTTTAGGAATTACGTTTTCTCCGACTTTAGCACGACGGAACTTAACGAATGCAAGTAAATAGATAACTGATACTACTACTATTACTAGCGTCATAATCCCCGTAGTTAACAGTAATAAATTCAATTGCTCTTTACCTACTTCACCAGATGGTTTCAGTGCAGAAATATATTCTTCACCACATCCCGAAAGGAAGACCATCATCACTGCTAGAAGTGAAAAAAGACGCCATTTTTTAAGCCCTTTCATCATAGCTTAATTAAACCCCTCTTTCTTTGTTGTATTTTCATGTGTACCTAGGACATTGGTTCTGTCTATATGAATTCTTTAGGGAAAAGAAAGAATTCCTAAAATTAGCTAAATACCGCAAATATTATGATGGATACAAATAGAATGGTCATATGATTCAACGAATAAATAAACATTTTATTTGCCCATTTAATATCATCTTTTGTGGTAAAGCCCTTAAGAGCTAGTATTACCCAACCCAAGTTCAATGCAGTCGCAAGTATTAAGAAGCCATTTCCTAGCTCAGGTAAAAGGAACGGTAACGGAAATAATAAAAGAATCCAGAAAATCATTGAGTACTTTGTTCGTTTAAATCCTTTTACAACTGGTAGCATGGGAATATTAGCCGCACGGTATTCTTCTGTACGTTTCATAGCAAGTGCATAAAAATGCGGTGGTTGCCATGCAAACATGATAAGGAATAAAGCAAGTGCTCCTGAACCAAGTGCTGGTTCAACTGCTGCGAAACCGATTATTGGTGGAATCGCACCAGAAATACTGCCTACAACCGTGTTACTAACATGCTTCCTTTTTGACCACATTGAGTACAGAACGACATAAGCAAATATCCCTAATAGTCCCCACATGCCGGCCGCTAATGATGCCGCAAATAACAAAATTTCACCTACAATTAAAAACGAGAGGGCAATGGTCAATACAAAATTAGGTTTGAATCTACCCGTTACTGTCGGTCTTGCCTTCGTTCGTTTCATGATCGGGTCAATATCTTGATCGATGAAATTATTCATCGCACCAGAACCACCGATAATTAATGCCGCACCCAGCATGGTGTAAAATATGACATCAAGCTCTTGCAAGAAGTGTCTACCAGTAAACTGAAATGCCAGCCACATCCCTGTAAACGTTGTAACAAGATTCGAGTTAACGATTCCAATTTTAATCAGTGCTAAGAAATCTTTTACAACAGATGTTGTTTCTGGTTCAGTATTTCTAGTAGCCGTCAGTGTACGACCGTTTGACATGTTACCTCTCCTTTCATTTTTGTAAGCATATTCCGCTAACACTAACTATAGCGAAATTTGCGATTGATTTCTAGACGTTTAGTGAAATTTAGATGAAGTTGTAAAAATTAGTTTAGTCTAGAAATATAATTAAAAACAACATATCTATAGTAAAACATTTTCTAAATTGAATTGTGAAGGTTAAAGCACGAAATTATGAACAATTTGTGAAATGGAATCGACATCTATTACTCCCGTCTCTTTACAAGTTGTTTTTTAAACGTATTTTAGATATTATCTAGTAGCAGAAACATTACGTTCATGTAATGTTGATAGATAAAGTAGGTGACTCATTTTATGCAACACAACAGGTATATGAAGTGGTTTGCTGTTGCTGCTACTGTGGGGATGCTCCTTATTTTACTTGGAGGCGCACTCGTTACAAAAACAGATAGTGGCTTAGGCTGTGGCCGAAACTGGCCCGATTGCAATGGTTCTCTAATTCCAAAAGAAATAACACCAGAAGTATTAATTGAATTCTCGCATCGTCTTGTTACAGGAGTCGTTTCACTTTCAATTCTTGCCTTAACAATCTGGACGTGGCGTAAACTCGGTCATGTTCGAGAAGTAAAATTTTTAGGTATCCTAGCAATGTTCTTCTTAATCGCACAGGCCCTCATCGGTGCAGCTCAAGTACTTTGGGGACAAGGTGATTTCATCCTTGCTCTGCATTTTGGGATTTCACTTATTTCCTTTGCAGCGGTTCTCCTTCTTTCTATGATTGTATTTGAAGTAGATCGAAAATTTGATGCTGATAACGTATTTATTGGCAAAAAGTTACGTTGGCATACGATTGCTGTCACAATTTATTCTTATTTAGTCGTTTATACGGGGGCACTGGTACGCCATACAGATTCGAGTCTGATATGTCCTGATTGGCCATTTTGTTACAACGAAACACCATTTGCACTGCCAAACAACATGTACGAATGGGTGCAAATGGGACACCGCCTTGCAGTACTCATTATTTTCATTTGGGTTACATACATAACATGGCACGCTATAAAAGAATACAAAAATCAACGCGTTATTTACTATGGTTGGATAATTGCCTTCATTATTGTTATTCTACAAGTTTTAGCTGGTATGTTAGTAGTCCTTACTAGATTAAATCTAACAGTTGCTTTATTGCATTCATTGTTCATTTCATTATTATTCGGTCTGCTTTGCTATATGATTATGCTAGTAGCACGTAGTAATTATAATGAGAAAAAGAAATAATTATAAAAAAAGATTCGACACAAAAGGTATTCGGAATAATCATATTCCGAATACCTTTTGAAATTTTATCAGAAATATTTAAAAGTGGCACTTCGATATGAAAGTCGAATCCTAAAAACCAACGATACGCCATGTTCGCTCGCTTGGATTTCTTTAATCGTCTGACGCATAGAACGAATACTAAATACATATTGAATAAACGGCATTTTAAGAACAATAGGTTCAATACTTGATTGCCTATCATTACGTACATGAGTCGATTGGAGCGCAGGCGGCGACTTCTGCGGGAATAGCATGAGCTAAAGGCCCCGCAGGAGCGTAGCGACGAGGAGACTGAAGCCTTGCCCGCGAAAAGCGACCGCCGTAACGGAAATCAACGGCTTCATGTAGACCCTTCTATTTTTTTAAAAAACTCGACACAAAACGTGTCGAATCTTTTTTCATTATTAAGCTTAGATTTGCCTTTTCATTACTTCCGAGCCAAGTACACCTACAATCAAAATGACAAATGATATAAGTGCAAAATCAGTAAACAATGTAGTAAATGGTATGTCAAAAAATCGACAAATTGCTGTAATAATACGCCCCGCTAATAATATTAAGCCAATAATTAGCATCCAGTTAAATAAACCTTTAAGCATACATCGCTCCCTCTACTTTCATTGCTGTTCTAATAATTTCAATTACTTCTTCACTGTACTGCTTTGCATCTATCGCTAGCGTCCCCCCAATTGACATATACTCACCTATTGCACCTTGAATCATCTTCGCCATCACATCAACAGAACTAATTTTAAAATCTCCTTGTATTTTACCAGCCTCTAACACGCTACACAACGCTGCTAGCAATGGCTCATCTCCATCATCTGGTAGCTTATAATACGGCACGCCATTTTCAGTGCGTGGATTAAATACAATTTCTAGCAAGGCCACATTGTGCTTAGGATGCGTAGCTTGATAAGCAATACTCGCTTCGATAAAACGAGCTAGTTGTGTAATCGGCTCATTAGATTCGAAAGTTTTCGTTAAAATATATGTTGCAGATTGTTCAAGTAGCGCTTGCAAAGTTTCGTCAATCAAGTCTTGTCGATCTGCGAAGTGATAGGAGATAAGGGCTGTACTAATAGATGCGCGCTTTGCAATTTGTGCTAAGCTTGCCTTCACATAACCAATATCATCTAATGTCATAATTGTCGCTTCAATAAGTTGCTGTTTTCTTGCCTCTTGAATAAAAGACTTTTTATCATTTAGCATAAATTCACCTTTTTTTGATTGTCTAATTATTTTTTTGATTACTTAATCAATTTTTATAAAATTCATGAAAAAATAGCAAGAAAAAAGGTTATTAGTACGCATAATTGCCGTCTAATAACCTTTTTCTTTATTAATTATTCAATTTCTATTAATAGATCACCTGTTGAAATAGCGTCACCCGCAGTAGCGTATACCTCTTTGACAATCCCATCCTTCGGTGCTTGCACCGTCGTCTCCATTTTCATGGCTTCGGTAATCAGCAGGTGGTCGCCACGTTTTACTGGGCTGCCTTTTGATACAACCACTTTCAGCACCGTCCCTGGCATCGTCGCCCCTATTTGGTTCGGATTGCTTAGGTCTGCTTTTAACGCGATACTGCCGTCTACTTCAACGGTCATATCTTGAATCACTAGCTCACGCGATTGTCCGTTTAGCTCGAAATACATGACCCGCGTCCCATCATGCTGTGGTTCACCAATCGATACGAGTTTCACAATGAGTGTCTTGCCTTTTTCTATTTCTACTTCAATTTCTTCGCCTAGTTTTAAGCCGTATAAGAACGTCGGCGTGTCTAACACCGAAATATTGCCGAAAGACGCAACGGTTTTTGCATACTCCTCAAATACTTTCGGGTAGAGAGCATAAGCGAGAATATCTTGCTTTGTAACTGGTCGATGTAATTTATCCTCCAGTACTGCACCTAATTGTTCAAAGTTTATAGGCTCTAATAGCTCACCAGGGCGCACTGTAATCGCTTCACGGTCCTTTAAGACAACTTGTTGTAGCACTTGTGGGAAACCGCCATGCGGCTGTCCTAAATAGCCTTGGAAGAATTCTATAACGGAATCTGGGAAATCAATGTGCTGGCCCTTTGTCAGGACATTGTGTTCATCCAAATCATTTTGCACCATGAATAATGCCATATCGCCGACTACTTTGGACGACGGTGTGACCTTCACGATGTCGCCAAATAACAGGTTCACACGTGAATACATGCGCTTTACTTCATCCCAGCGGTCGCCGAGTCCTACTGCTTTCGCCTGTTGCTGTAAGTTACTATACTGACCGCCCGGCATCTCATGCACATAAATTTCAGAATGTGGACTAATCATGCCACTTTCGAAATCTTTATAGTATTTACGCACATCTTCCCAGTAGTACGATAGCTTTTCCAGCGACTCGATATCGGCACGAATCTCACGTTTTCCACCCTTCATAGCATAGTACAACGAGTTGGCACTTGGTTGTGATGTCAAACCAGCCATTGACCCAAGGGCTGTATCGATAATATCCACCCCAGCTTCAATCGCTTTTGCGTATAAATAGATACCATTGCCACTTGTATCATGTGTATGCAGATGTATAGGTAGGCTTGTCGCCTCTTTCAGCTCCGAAATTAAGCGATAGGCAGCTTCTGGCTTCAATAAACCGGCCATATCTTTAATCGCTAAAATATGTGCACCGGCTGCCTCCAGCTCCTTCGCCATGTCTTTGTAGTATTGCACCGAGTATTTCGCACGGGCATCGTCGAAAATATCCCCAGTGTAGCAGATTGAGGCTTCGGCAATTTTGCCTGATGCACGCGCTGCATCAATAGCCACTTCCATGCCTTTTATCCAGTTCAAGCTATCGAAAATACGGAACACATCAATGCCTGAAGCGGCCGATTCTGCAATAAACTCACGGATTAAATTGTCTGGATAGTTCGTGTAGCCAACCGCATTGGCCCCACGCAGTAACATTTGGAATAACACATTTGGTACTTGTGCTCGTAGTTTGGCTAAGCGCTCCCACGGATTTTCTTTTAAGAAACGATATGCCACGTCAAACGTAGCCCCACCCCACATTTCAAGGGAGAAGAAATTATGCATCATGCGCGCTGTTTCATCCGCAATTTGGAACATATCCTGGGAACGCACACGTGTCGCCAGCAAGGATTGATGCGCATCACGGAACGTTGTATCGGTTAACAGCACATCGTCCTGCTCGAGAATCCATTTCACGAGCCCCTCTGCACCTTGCGTCTCTAAAATTTGTTTCGTACCAGACAAAGGCTGTCCATGCAAGTCTACTAATGGTTTAATAGGTTGTGTGAAAATAGGTTTGGCCTTCTTTTCCACCCCTGGGAAACCATTTAATGTAACATTTCCAATATAGCTTAATAATTTCGTCCCGCGGTCTTGACGCACAGGGAAGTTAAATAATTCAGGCGTTGTATCAATAAAACTTGTATCAAACGCACCTGAGATAAATTTTTCATGTGTCACCACATTATTTAAAAACGGAATATTCGTTTTCACACCACGAATACGGAATTCCTTTAAATTGCGGTCCATCTTCGCAGCGGCTTCTTTAAACGTCATGCCGGATGTTGAAATTTTCACAAGTAAGGAATCGTAATACGGAGTGACAACAGCCCCTTGGAAGCCATTGCCGGCATCTAATCGTACGCCAAAGCCACCACTTGAACGATATACCATCAGCTTTCCTGTATCCGGCATAAAGTCATTCGCAGGATCTTCTGTCGTAACACGGGCTTGAATCGCATAACCAAACAACGGTATAGCTGCCTGCTCAGGCATATGAATTTCCTCGCTATGTAAGCCATAGCCCGCTGCTACCTTGATTTGCGCATGCACAATGTCAATGCCTGTAATCATTTCTGTAATGGTATGCTCAACTTGAATACGAGGATTGACCTCGATGAAGTAAAAATCTTCTCCCGCGACTAAAAATTCGACTGTCCCTGCATTTATGTACGAGACATTTTTCATCAGTTTCACAGCCGCATCGCAAATTCGGTTTCTTAAATTTTCTGAAATGGAATGCGATGGAGCGATTTCAACTACTTTTTGATGGCGACGCTGGATGGAACAATCTCGTTCATATAAATGCACGATATTGCCTTCCTTGTCTCCGATTATTTGCACTTCAATATGTTTAGGTTGTAAAATACATTTTTCTACATATACTTCGTCAGAACCAAAGGCTGCTTTAGCTTCTGATTTGGCACGTTCATACGCTGACGTTGCCTCGTCCTTCGTATGGACAACACGCATGCCACGTCCACCGCCACCTAAGGACGCTTTAATCATTAGTGGATACCCATATTGCTCACCAAATGCGAGAACTTCATCGACAGAAGCCACTGGACCATCTGTCCCAGGAATCACAGGAATATCTGCACGCACAGCCTGTTCACGCGCCTTCACTTTATCGCCAAACATATCGAGGTGCTGGGAAGTTGGCCCGATAAAGAGAATACCTTCTTCTTCACAGCGACGTGCAAAGTCTACGTTTTCAGATAAAAAGCCATAACCTGGATGAATCGCATCAACGCCTGCATCTTTGGCAATCGTAATGATGCCTTCGATATCTAAATAAGCATCGATTGGTTTCTTGCCAGCACCGACTAAATATGCCTCGTCCGCTTTATAGCGATGGAATGCCCCGCTATCTTCACGCGAATAAATAGCCACAGTGCTAATATTCAGCTCCGTACAAGCACGGAAAATACGAATTGCAATTTCTCCCCTGTTTGCTACAAGAATTTTCTTGATTGATTCCATTGGTATCCCCCTTATGATTGTGCATTTTTTCTTTCTACCTTTTCAAACATGGAAACATTCACCAATATCCCCATAGCTAAAGATAGCAAAATTATAGATGTCCCGCCATAACTAATAAAAGGTAGCGTTACACCGGTTAACGGGATTATCCCTGTTACACCCCCAAGATTAATAAACGTCTGCCATGCAATCCAGCTCGCTATCCCCGCCGCAATCATGCGTGCTAGCGGATCTTTCGTACGCAATGCAATGGAAAATCCTTTATATACAATAAACCCTAAACCACCTAAAACGATAAGTACCCCCCAAATACCGAGTTCTTCCATAATAATCGCCATAATAAAATCGGTCTGTGGTTCAGGTAAATAACCTAATTTTTGAATCGATTGACCGAGACCTCTACCTTCTAAACCGCCTCCACCAATAGCATAGTAGCTATTCACAACCTGATGTCCTACACCATCTTCATAATCGAACGGATTTATATAGGATTGAATACGTCCTTTACGATTTCCTGTTAACAGCTCCCCTTTAAATAGCCAGAGCATCCCCAAAATGGCTGTACCAAATGCCCCTAACACACCGAAAAATTTCCAGAACGTTTTAAAAGGAATACCACTCGCCGCCACAACAGAAATAGCAATACCACAAAGAATAATGACTGCCCCTAAATCGGTTTCAAAGGCTACGCCTGCTACAACAAGTATCCAAAGAAATATTGGATAAAAAATTTCCGTAGGTTGTAATTTTTCTAACGTATACTTTTGCCCCTTTCGATAGAAAGCAGCGGCAAAATATAAAATTATAAATAGTTTTGCATATTCAGAAGGCTGAAAATTCCCTAGTCCTGGCACGGAAATCCAACTCTTAGAACCTACTTCCTCTGCACCATTACCAGCTACTTTTACCCAAGTAAATAGCACAACTAACACAATCGTAAGTAGCAGCATTATATTTTTATTGGCGTAATGCTTATAGGGGAAAAATGCTGCCACCAAAAACCCAAGAAATGCTACAGTTAAATTTATCACTTGTTTTTGATAAAAATAATCAGGTGCTTCTCCTCTTTGTACAATTGCCACCATTAGACTTGAACTATAAATCATCACTAAGCCAAATAAACTTAACAATAAGAACGTAAAAAATAATGGATAATCAAAATTTTGTGCATACCGTTTTAAATATTGTTTCATTGTGAAAACCTCGTTCTAGAAAAAAAACTCAAATCGCAAGGAGCGTTTGAGTTTTTTCTTTTTATTTGTCTGTAT
The DNA here is from genome assembly GCF_049058285.1 of Lysinibacillus sp. UGB7. NCBI lineage: Bacteria > Bacillati > Bacillota > Bacilli > Caryophanales > Bacillaceae > Lysinibacillus > Lysinibacillus sp. UGB7. Next base: position 28,614 of record NZ_JBMGUV010000003.1, on the reverse strand, counting down.
ACGCGTCATGTAGTACAGAAAGTTCTTTCTCGAGTGAATCGAGAATTTCTTTGCCTTTTTCGCGTTCAATGAGTCCAAGCTTCACAGCAAAGTCAATTTCACGTGAAAGGCCGAACATTTGTGTATCTAATACTTCTTCATATAAAGGACATTGTGGCATTGTTAAATGATCCATTTGTACTCGAATGAGGCGAGCAATTTTATCAGCATCAGCAACTAAAAGCTCCAAAGCCTTCTCTTGAAAAGAAGTTTGTGATTTCGTATCCATGAGGACGCCCCCATTATCTGATATTTCTTCGATTCTATCTTAATAAAGTTTATCTTTTAGTCGTTAAAAATGCAAGTGTCTTCGTAGTAAAAAGACAAATCGAATTATATTTCTTTATTATCTCCTGTCTTTAGCGTTATACTATTTCATGGATATACAAGATTTGAGGAGGATTTCTAATATGGAAACAATTATTCCTATCAAGGGTGCAGTTTCATATCAACTAACATTAGATCCAACTGTTTGGATTTTCGATGACCGTAAACTAGACTTAAACACATACTTCCACACAAAAGAAGAAGAGGAAGATGCAGATACAAAATATATGCGTGAAGTTGGTGCTCACTGGTCTCGTGAGATTATGGAAGGTGCTACTTTCCCACCAACGTTAAAATCAGAGCGAAAATTCGACCGTAAAGGAATGGAAACTGGTACTTTCGGAATCGAATTAAGCCACTTCTTAAAAAATGCTGAAGTACAGCCAGAAGCGACAAAAATCATCATTGAATGTCAAGATGGCAAAGAGCATCCTTTTACGCTCGAACAGGCAAATACGCTTATTTTTAAATATAGCCAAGATGGTAAGCCATTAAGCGAAGATGGACCTGTTCATGTGTTGTTCGGAGACGGTTCAAATGTAGACAATCCTATTAAAAAAGTGTTAGCCATTCGTGCAGAATAGGGAGGGTATGCTATGCGCGTAAAATGTGTCATTTGCGATACTATTAACCAATTAGATGATGATTTACCGTTAGCAAAAAAATTACGCAATCGGCCGATTCACACGTATATGTGCGACACCTGCCATGATCGTATTAAGCAAAATACAGTGACACGAATCGAAACGGGCAACTTCCGTTTCTATCGTACGTCTCCACATATGGATAAAGAATTTTAATGTCTATTAGCAATACCGAAGGAGATGTCTCAAAAATTATTTGAGACATCTCCTTTGTTGATTAACCATTATTTTTTATAATCGTCCTTTCAATCAATTCGACAACTTGATACATAATTGTCGCAAAAAAAGCGATAATGAGCAGCGACATTAGCACAAGATTAAAGTTAAATACTTGGAAGCCATAAATGATTAAATAGCCAAGTCCTTTCGACGCCACTAGAAACTCACCTACAATCACTCCGACCCATGATAATCCAACATTGACCTTCAATGTTGAAATAATAGTTGGAAATGATGCTGGCAAAATAACCTCTTTAAATGTTTGCCATCTAGTTGCTCCGAATGTTTGCAAAACTTTGCTATAATTCGGGTCAACTCCCTTAAAGGCAGTATATACGACAATCGTTGTAATAATAATCGATATCAGTGCACCCATGGCAATAATTGAAATATATCCTGGACCGAGCGCGACAATCAGAATTGGCCCGAGTGCCACTTTTGGCATCGCGTTTAAAATTACTAAATAAGGATCAAGTACCTTGGATAGCATTGGTGACCACCAGAGTAACGTTGCAATTAAAGTACCCAGTAAAGTACCCGCAATAAATCCAATAATCGTCTCCATAAGGGTCACACTGACATGTAATGTTAACGAACCATCACTCACTTTTTCTATAAATGTGTGCCATACACGTGTTGGTGAACTAAAAATTAAGCGATCAATCCACTCAAGTCTCGAAAATAACTCCCATCCGCCGAAAAAGAGTAATAAGATGATGAGCTGATATAAGCGAACGAAACGTTTTTCCTTCTTAAGCAATTGCTGATATTGTTTAAATAACGTGTTATCCAAGGCTCTCCAGCTCCTTCCAAATCGTTTGGAATACTTCTGAATATGCCGGATGTTGTCTTACATCAAAAGGTGATAATGCCTGTAACTCCTCCGGTATTTCAAACTCTTTATGCAAAGTACCTGGGTTTGCTGACAAGAGAAATACACGTTCACTCATTGCAATAGCTTCTCCAATATCATGCGTTACAAGGATTGCCGTTTTATGATAGGCCTTTAATGTTTCCACGACTAAATCCTCAAGCTTTAATTTTGATTGATAATCAAGCGCAGAAAATGGTTCATCCAACAATAAGATTTTAGGATTAACTGCTAGTGTTCTTGCCAAGGCTACTCGTTGACGCATTCCTCCCGATAATTCTCTCGGATAATAACCTCCAACATGCGGCAATCCAATCTCTTGCAACAGTGCATTCGCTGTTACCTTATGCGATTTTTTATCACGTTCCATTATTTTCAAACCAATTGTGACATTCTCTTCTATAGTTTTCCACGGAAATAAATAATCTTGTTGGAGCATATAGCCAATGAGTGACTGATTATGGGGTGAAATTTCTTCTTTGTCAATGAATACCTTCCCTTCCGTGGAGGGAAATAATCCAGCTATTATTGACAATAGGGTCGTTTTTCCACAGCCACTTGGCCCGATAAAAGAGACAAACTCTCCTTCTCGTATGGTTAAGCTAATATCACGTAAAACTTCCTTTGCTTGTGTATTTGAAAAATAGCTATGGTGAATATGTTCGAGCTCTAAAAATCCCATTACTCCGCAGCCTTTTTAGCAAACGTCGTATTAACAAGCTCTTCATAATCGACACGTTGAGGAAGTTCACCTGCTTCCTCCATGATCGTTTGTAGGTTAGCCCATTCTTCTTCATCTAAAATTGGATCAGTTGCATATGAGCCTTGCGATTTATAGCGCTCAACAACCGTCTCAATTAAAGCTACATCAACATTTTCAAAATAGGGCTGAATAATTTTCGCTACTTCTGCCGCACTTTTCTCTTGCACAAAATCTTGCGCCCGTTTTAACGCGTTTGTAAAGCTTTGGACTGTTTTGGCATCATTGTCTAAATAACTGTTTTTCGCCATAAAAGAGGTATATGGTAAATGGCCTGATTCAGTGCCAAATGAAGCGACAATATAGCCTTTCCCTTCTTTTTCAAATACGCTAGCAGTTGGTTCAAATAACTGAACAAAATCTCCAGTTCCAGAGGCAAATGCTGTAGAAATATTAGCAAAATCAATGTTTTGAATAAGTGTTAAATCTTTTGTTGGGTCAATACCATGTTTTCTCAATACAAACTCGCCAGCCATTTGTGGCATTCCACCTTTACGCTGTCCTAGGAATGTAGATCCTTTTAAATCCTCCCATGAAAAATTCTCCATCTTTTCACGCGCAACTAAAAATGTGCCATCTGTTTGTGTTAATTGTGCAAAGTTTTGAATCGGATCATTTGAGCCTTGCGCTGTAACATATATAGATGTTTCCGAGCCAACTAAGGCAATATCAATGCCATCAGACAGTAACGCTGTCATGGTCTTATCGCCACCTGCTATAGTTTGAAGTTCAACCGAAAGCCCTTCATCTTCGAAAAAACCTTTTTCAAGTGCTACGTATTGCGGTGCATAGAAAATCGAGCGTGTTACTTCTCCAACTTTGACTTTTTCGAGCTCAGCTTTATTACACGCCGCCAATGACAGGAGCAACAAAGCAATACCACTAACTAAAAAACCTTTTTTAAGCCACCGCATTCCATTTCCTCCTTGATTGATGAATTAACCTATCGACATTAACTTATTCACACTAGAAGATTTCGGTGCCAACCATTTTAGGTTAGAAATATACAACTCTAGCAAAAAAGGGTCTAGTTGATGTTCTCTCTAGTTATTAATATTTTCTTCTATACAAAAAAACAGCCTTAGCAAATAAATGCTAAGACTGTTTCATTCCACAAAAACTAAATTAAAGTTTCACGGTATAGGAGCCAAGCTACCATCATTGATTGGCAGCCTGTTGCTCTTCTCTTTTTTCACGCCACATACGTGTTTTGTACACAATCAAAATTAACGCCGCTACGATGAGACCTTCAATCATAGGTAGGAATAACGCGAAAAATGTCAACATAATACATCCTACAAATAAGAACGCATAAATGACAATATTTTGAGATAGCTTTAACTTCTTTGCAAAGCCTAATTTATAGACAATTGCGGAAAGTACAAATACCAGAAGAAATACAACATAGCCTGCAATTTCATAGCTCGGTAAATTTTCATATAAAAATCTTGTTATACCGGCCATTCTCTCATAAACCCTTGTTGTTTCCTCTGCATTTGTTGATGCAGCAACTTGAATAACATTGAGTTCACCCAATAAAGCGGACTTTATATCCAAGACTCCTCTTCCTTTCATGACAGCGGAAAATTATTGATCTGCGTTACGTAATTTTTTCGCTGCTTTCTCACGTTCGTTTTTATCTAGAATTTGTTTACGAAGGCGAATAGATTCTGGTGTGATTTCTAAGTACTCGTCATCACCCAAGTATTCAAGTGCTTCTTCTAGAGATAAGATACGTGGTTTTTTAATAACATTCGTTTGGTCTTTGTTGGCCGAACGGATGTTTGTTTTTTGTTTCATTTTTGTGATGTTTACAGTGATATCAGCATCACGAGTATTTTCACCAACAATCATACCTTCGTAAATATCTGTACCTGGCTCTAAGAATAGTGTACCACGGTCTTCAATTTGCATCATACCATAAGTTGTTGATTTACCAGTTTCCATTGAAACTAATACACCTTGGTGACGGCCACCGATTTTACCTGGTAATAACGGTTGGTAGCAATCGAATGTATGGTTGATAATACCAAAACCTTTTGTCATCGACATGAATTCAGTTGTATAACCGATTAATCCACGAGCTGGTACTAAGAACGTTAAACGAACTTGGCCACTGCCGTTGTTCACCATATCAAGCATTTCACCTTTACGTGTACCAATTGATTCTATAATTGAACCAACATTTTCTTCCGGAACATCGATTTGAACGCGTTCAAATGGTTCACATTTTACGCCGTCGATTTCACGCACGATTACTTGTGGTTTAGACACTTGTAATTCGAAGCCTTCACGACGCATATTTTCGATTAGGATAGATAAGTGAAGTTCCCCACGGCCTGAAACTGTCCAAGCATCTGGAGAATCAGTGTCTTCAACACGTAAAGAAACGTCCGTTTGCAATTGAGCACGTAAACGCTCTTCAACTTTACGAGAAGTAACCCATTTCCCTTCACGGCCTGCGAATGGAGAATTGTTTACTAAGAAAGTCATTTGTAACGTTGGCTCATCAATACGTAAAGGCGTAAGCGCTTCTTGATGTTCAACAGGACAAACTGTTTCACCTACGTTGATGTCTTCCATACCTGAAACGGCGATTAAATCACCAGCTTTTGCTGTCTCTACTTCTTCACGTTTTAAGCCGAAGAAACCAAAGATTTTCGTTACACGGAAGTTTTTCACTGTACCGTCTAATTTCATCAGTGCAACTTGTTGACCTACAGAAATTGTTCCACGGAATACGCGACCAATACCGATACGTCCAACGAAGTCATTATAGTCAAGTAAAGCTACTTGGAATTGTAATGGGTCTTCCGAGTTATCAACTGGTGCTGGAATAGATTCGATAACTTTTTCGAATAGACATTTCATATTTTCTTCTTGTTTAGATGGATCAGCGTCTAATGAAGCTGTACCATTTACACCTGAAGCATAAACGACTGGGAAGTCTAATTGGTCTTCATCTGCACCTAACTCGATGAATAATTCAAGCACTTCATCTACTACCTCTAGTGGGCGAGCTGAATCTTTGTCTACTTTGTTAACAACAACGATTGGTGTTAAACGTTGTTCTAATGCTTTTTTCAGTACGAAACGTGTTTGAGGCATACAACCTTCATACGCATCGACAACTAGTAAAACGCCGTCTACCATTTTTAAAATGCGTTCTACCTCACCACCGAAGTCAGCGTGTCCAGGCGTATCAAGGATGTTGATACGAGTTCCTTCATAATTTACTGCTGTATTTTTAGCTAAAATCGTAATACCGCGTTCGCGTTCAATATCATTAGAGTCCATTGCACGTTCTTCAACACGTTCGTTTGAACGGAATGTACCTGATTGTTTTAATAATTGGTCGACTAAAGTAGTTTTACCATGGTCAACGTGGGCGATAATTGCGATATTGCGAAGATCTTGACGTAAGTTTGTCATTATTCCACTCCATATTCTTTTTTCATATGTTTAACTGTGATATTATAGCACAAGAAGGACGTGAATGTCCTTATTAGAATTTCTATCATTCTAAAAAAATATTTTTGACTCAAAAAATTTATAATAAAATAGGAGGCTTGGCTATGAATCGTGCAAAATTCGTAATGGCTATTTACGCATTAGCGGCTATACTCGCAATGTGTGCTATCGGGTATTCTGTGGCAGCTGGTAGTGGATTTGGCATTTTAGCAGGCATTGTGGCTACTTGTGTCATTTTCATGACAGCCTTTAAAATGAAACGTAAACTACGTGAACAAGGTTTACTTTAATGTAAAAACAAATGTGCCAATGAAAACTTACATTTGTTATCTAAAATATGTTAGTTATGCTATCTGGAAAAGGTATTCGGAATGTTATTATTCCGAATACCTTTTGACATTTTATCAGAAATATTCGTTACAAATAGCCCCTATTAACGAGAGTAGTACGCTACGAGCAACTATTCTCTGCCATTATTGGACTTTGCCATGTCCAATAAGCTAGCTTCTTAATAAAGTAAGCATCGCCTATATGAACATTTTTTAATCCCTCGTAAGGTTGTCCAACGCATACCATGCTTTTCTCGCAAATACTTGTTCAATCATTTCTTTTCGACGTGCATAGATTTGTTTCATGTCATTTTGATGACGTAAATGATTGGCTTCTTCCACTTGAAGCGCCCCAATAAGACTTTCAATAATTTACTGATGTCAGCATTTCTAATTAATCTCGTTCATTATTACTATTGTTCGTCATCCTATCCATCGCCTCCATCATTTATAGACGTACACGAGTTGATGGGAGCACAGGCGGCAACTTCTGCGGGAATAGCATGAGCAAAAGGCCCCGCAGGAGCGTAGCGACGAGGAGACTGACGCCATTGACTGACGCCATGCCCGCGAAAAGCGTCCGCCGAAGCGGAAATCAACGGGTTCATATAGTACTTCTATTTTAAAAGAAAAAAGACTGTAGATTTTTTGAGTTTTCCACAGTCTGAAAGGAGCTGTTCACTATGTGGACAGCTCCTTTCTTAGCGATAAGGCACGATATATTTTTCTAATAACTCTTTGTGGATAGACGGATTAGCTATAATAAAAGTATCTTGATGTAGGAAATCAAAACCTTCGCCATGTAAATTCGTTGCAATGGCCCCAACTTCGTTAGCAATAATTGTACCAGCACCGATATCCCAAGGAGACAAACGCATGGATACATAGGCATCTAGCTTACCACTAACAACAAAAGCGATTTCCATTGCTGCCGAGCCATAGGAACGTGTACCACGAACTTTTCTTATCAAGTCAATAACTTTTTCATGATGGATATGTCGATTTGGCGCAACCCAACTTGCATTAATACCAATCACGGACTCTTCAATTGTAACTGACTGCAATTTACGTAGTGGAGAATCATTGTACCAAGCTCCCTCGCCAGCAACTGCATAGAATAGGTCTTCACGCATAACATCGAATATGTAACCAAGCTTACCAATACCATCAATAAATATCCCTATTGATATCATAAAGTGACGGTGTTGCTTGACAAAATTCATAGTGCCATCAATTGGATCAATAATCCAAACAATACCATCTAACGATTCGACTTTTTCACCCATTCCCTCTTCTCCTAAGATTTTATGGGTCGGGTCGAACGCTTTAATTTTTTCTATGAAAAACAATTCTGTTTCACGGTCAATATTTGTAACAAGATCATTTGCATTAGATTTTGTTTCGATAACTAAATTGTACGAAAATGCATTTCTAATGCGTTTACCCGCTTCAAAAATAATACTTTTCGCAAATTCATCGATTCGTTGTAAACTCATAATAACCCACCCTTCGAATATAAGAAAAGCGCATTCACGCTCATCCGCATAACCGTTATATCGTTACATCATCATTGCTACTGTCTTGTCTTACACGCGAAAAATTGAGCCATGCCTTCATTGATAGGTCTCAAATACCGATCATACAGAACTACATTGTCTCTTACGTTTACGATACAACTTGTACGACTTACAGCCAAAGTGTAGGTAAGCACATCAAGTTTTAACCAAGGGAATAGACAACGTTTAATGTAAACATGTGACATCAATTAGCGCTAAACAGTAACTTCTCTAAAATAGAAGTCTTACGTAATACATTTTCTATTATGATATATTGTCTATTTTACTCTTTATAAAGACAAAAATCACCTGCTGTCGGAATATTCAGCAAGTGATTTTTAAATGGGTATAATTTTTTTTTTACGCATAGGCGTGCAAACTTTCAAGCTCCATCTGGATTTCAATCAGGCGTTTTTTACTTTTTTCAATTTCTAGCTCATTTTTTTCATTCATTGCAGAGAATAAAGAGGCTAGTTCATAATCTAATTCTAATTGTAAAATGCGTTCATATTGCTTTTCAATATCAACTTTTCGTATAATTTTTACGATCTGTTTCATAAAAATCACGTCCTTTTTTTATTTTGTTACAAAACCTTATCAGATTTCGTTAAAGTACTTGTTATAAGATTTTTTCCCATTTTCTTAATAAAATAAACCTTATAAACGACAGGAGTTATCAAAAATGCCGAAACTAAAATGGACTAATAAAGATTTCAATGTTTTTCAAATAAATGGTTTAGAACAAAGGATGGATGCTTTAAATACTTGTGTACGACCAAAATTCAATGAACTTGGTGAAGATTTTTCCACTTTCTTTTCTGGCCAGCTCGGAGAAGAATTTTTCCCTCATGTTGCTAAACATGCTCGACGAACAGTCAATCCGCCAAATGATAGTTGGGTTGCCTTCGCTCCATACAAAAGAGGTTATAAAGCATTGCCTCACTTTCAGATTGGTCTTTGGAGCTCACATTTATTCATCGTATTAGCCATTATTTATGAAGCACCGCAAAAAAATGTGATGGCACAACGACTGCTAGCAAAAAAATCATTGTTACAACAGCTTCCGAACGATTTTATTATTTCTGGTGACCATATGTCCCCATTAGCTTTTTCCATGCAAGATGCAAAAGAAGAAAAACTGGAGGAATTACTTATTCGACTACGTGATGTTAAAAAAGGCGAGTTTTTAGTCGGCCGACATATTCCACGTGAAGAAGCCGTTAAATTGTCTTTCAGCGAATTCCATAAATTAACAGAAGAAACTTTCAATAGCTTACTGCCGGTCTACAACATCATTGTAGGAAAATAATTTTTTTGACGCATACTATAAAAAACAGAAACAATTATCTATATTTTTCTTTGTTTAATGTCACAATTAATATATGGATACAAAAAACACCATCATCTCGAATGATGGTAGAACCTTAGCGAGGTTGAATTACCCCCTCCTACATACGGTATTGTATGTGGTTAGAAGCTCAAAGTTAAAAGGTGCTTTTAGCAAGCTACATGGCTTAAAAACCTACAAATCAATCAGCGTATTAGAGGATTGAACATAACCATTACAGATGGTAAGACATGAGAACTTATGTGACATTATTAGTTCTTCATTTTCTAATTGCGACTGCGATGCGTTCATCTGAGGCAAGCTTTCACCATGTCAATATTGATGTATTTTATGCAACAGGTTGATATTTAACACTGATTATTACTTGTTAATGCATACCAAATAAGTCACTTCCAAAGCCAACTTCCATAAGAAGAATAGCTGCATGGGTGGCAAGAAAAAAGTGTGGACGTGAGTATTTCTCACATCCACACTTTTTTAACGTCGTTGCTTCGGTAAAACCTTTATGATTGTACCATCTGCTGTCTCTTTTGTTTGCTTTATGACTGGATAACTCACATAGCCACTAGCATCTTCAAATTCACGAAAAATTGTTTTTTCCTCTGCCTGCGAAGGTACAATCTCTTTAAAGCGACGATATTTCGCCATCATCACTTCGCGTTTAATGCCCTTTTCGTAGGCCTGCTCGATGCCTTCAAAAAATTTAATAACATCAACAATTTCTTCAGTCGACCAATCAATTGAAAACGGATAAGAATATTCCATTTGGACATTACCACCTTTACATTACTGTCCCCATTTTACCCGGATACTTTCCGCTTCTGCAACCATTCGTGTTATAAGCGCATCTACTGTTGGAATATCGTGAATCATACCAGTAACTTGCCCTGCCCAACCAATGCCAGCATCCTTGTCACCTTCATAGATAAAGCGTTTATTCGCCTTACCGCTGATATAATCTTTCAATGCTTCATAAGTAGGTGTTGTACGTTCAATTTCTAAAATTTTCTCTGTAAATTCACTACGTAACGCTCGAGCTGGTGCACCAATGGAGCGTTTAATAACAGTTGTATCTGCTTCAGAACTTGCTAGTAGTGCCTCTTTATAAGCTGCTGATGCATCAATACATTCTTTTGTTGCGATAAACCGTGTACCCATTTCTATTCCCTCAGCACCAAGTGAATGTGCAGCCATCCAGCCACGCCCATCACCAATACCACCAGAGGCAATGACAGGAATTTTTACGCTATCCGCAACTTGTGGTACGAGCACCATCGTACCGATATCATCTCGTCCAAGATGACCACCGCCTTCTTGTCCTACAACCATAACTGCATCAGCGCCAAGCTCTTCAGCCTTTTGAGCTTGTCTACGTGCTGCAACGAGTACTAGTTTCTTGATATCTGTTCCTGCAAGTAAATCAAATATTGGTGCAGGATTGCCTCCCGTCATGGTCACAACAGGTACCTTTTCCTCGACTGCAACACGTACCATATCCTCATAGCCAGTACCATGCATACCAATCGCAAAATTCACACCGAATGGCTTATCAGTTAATGTTCGTACCTTATGAATTTCTGCACGTAATAAGTCAGCGTCATGCAAACTCATGGCAGTTATTTGTCCAAGTCCTCCAGCATTCGACACTGCCGCTGCTAAATCAGCATAGGCTAAATAAGCTAATCCCCCCTGAATAATTGGGTATTTAACTTTCAAAAGTTTTGTGACACGTGTATCCCAATTCATCAAATCTCCCCTTTCATACGCTACTATCTTCTCGAAATCATCAAAAAATCCCTTTATTTTTTTATTAAAGTCTATTTTTTCATGTCGTTAGGTGCTATAATTCATTTGTTTTCTTAGATATTATAAAAGTGAGGTGGTACCTGCGTTGTCACAATTAGAGACTCCATTGTTCGACGTATTATTAAAACATCGGAACAGACATCCAATTCAGTTCCATATTCCAGGCCATAAGAAAGGGCACGGAATGGATCCAGCTTTCCGAGAATTCGTCGGCGACAACGTTTTATCAATCGATTTAATTAATATTGCTCCACTAGACGATTTACATTCACCAAAGGGTGCGATCAAAGAAGCACAAGTACTTGCTGCAGAAGCCTTTGGTGCTGATCATACATTCTTTTCCGTTCAAGGTACTAGTGGCGCCATTATGACGATGATTTTGACCGTCGTCGGTCCAGGTGATAAGATTCTAGTACCACGGAATGTTCATAAATCCATAATGTCAGCGATTGTTTTCGCTGGTGCTATTCCAATTTTTATTCATCCTGAGGTGGATAGCGAGTATGGTATTTCTCACGGTATTTCGGCAGAGGCTGTAGAAAAAGCATTAAATGCTTACCCAGATGCAAAGGCTGTTCTTGTCATTAACCCAACATACTATGGCTTCTCAGCAGATTTAAAACGTATTGTTGAAATTGTCCATAGTCGTAATATTCCAGTTGTTGTTGATGAGGCACATGGTGTTCACATTAAATTCCATGATGAACTACCTTATTCCGCTATGGAAGCAGGTGCTGATATGGCTGCGACAAGCGTACATAAGCTTGGTGGCTCCATGACTCAAACATCGATTTTAAATGTGCGTGAAGGTCTTGTCTCTGCAAAACGTGTACAAGCTGTATTTTCGATGCTAACAACAACTTCGACATCTTATCCATTACTTGCATCACTGGATACAGCACGTCGTCAGCTAGCCATTCACGGCTATGATCTAATTGGCGATGCAATTCGTTTAGCAAAAGATGCTCGTAAACGCATTAACCAAATTCCACATTTAAAATGTGCAGGGAAAGAAAAATTACATTCATCTGCAACATTTGATATGGACCCATTAAAACTGTTAATTAGTGTAAAAGATTTAGGTATATCAGGTCACCAAGCTGAAGAATGGCTTCGTCATAACGCGAATATTGAAGTAGAATTATCCGATTTATACAATATTTTATGTCTTGTGACACTGGCTGATACGAAAAAGGAAATTAACCTCCTGATGAATGCATTAAGTCGTATGTCTAAAGCTTTTGATTCAGAAGCGGCTATTACTGAAGCAGTCGTAAATGTGCCAGAAATTCCAGCGCTTGCAATGTCACCTCGTGATGCTTTTTATGCAGATACAGAAGTTGTGCCACTCGCCGAAGCAGATAATTGTATTTGTGCTGAATTCATAATGGTATATCCTCCTGGTATTCCAATTTTTATTCCCGGGGAAATAATAACTGAGGAAAATATTCGTTACATTCAAATGAATGTCGAAGCTGGTTTACCAGTTCAAGGTCCAGAAGATTCAACTTTAAAAACGATTCGCGTTATTAAAGAACGCAGAGCTATCATTTAAACACGAATAAGCTGTCTCAACTAATTTGAGACAGCTTATTTTTAATTTCAACTACTATACAAAAGACTATTCCCTTCTAGCAATTTTACTTTTCAATAAAAGGGAGAAGAAAAATATCAAAAGAATAGCCATAATAACTCTAATCAGAAATCAGTTGGGGATTTTTTATGGAATTATTGGTGGCTTATTTTCCCTGTATTAGGTATGATATTTTTCCGTTCTTAGCTATAAGCTTATCTAATGAAATTTCATACAAATCGCTAAGTATTATAAGGTTCTCGATGTCTGGATAACCTTTACCTAATTCCCATTCGGAAATTGATTGTCTCGATATATTTAAAAATTCTGCGACATCATCTTGTGTATAGTGATGTTTGCTCTCTCAATTGTTTTAAACAATCCTCTAAATTCATTGTACGTACCCGCCATATTTATTATATTAAATAAATCATAAAATTACTTCGCATTTTTCACTAGAAGTTATTGCTTGCCCCTAAAATTTGAGTAGCGTACAAAAAATAACATACTGCAATTTTTCTCAATATAGTGCTGAGCAAATCATTAGAATCTATTGAACACTTTACCTACAATAAAGATGAAGGAGTGATTGCATGAATGCCTGGGATAAACGATTTCAAACATTAGAATATGTATACGGTGAACAACCAAATAACTTCATAAAAAATTATGTAGATTACCTGAAAAACTATCCAAACGTAGCTGCTTATGCAGAGGGGGAAGGACGTAATGCCGTCTTTTTAGCGAACGAAGGACATACTGTTACTGCTTTTGATTATGCACAAAGTGGTTTACAGAAAACTGAACAACTTGCGAAGAGACATGACGTTATCGTGGAAACTAAGCTTACTGACTTACTACAAGATGAATTACCAGTGGAATTCTTCGATGCAGCCATCATGGTCTTTGGTCATTTTCGGGTAGAACATCAGCATGAAGTTATTAAACGCATCATAGATTCTGTGAAACCTGGCGGACTAATAATGATGGAATTATATTCCATACACCAACTACCCTACGCATCAGGTGGCCCACAACAGCTTGAATTTTTGTATGATCCAATTGATGTACTTACTTGGTGTCAATCACATAAAATTTTACACTTTTTCACAGGTGAACAAGTAAGAAATGAAGGTATTTTGCATACAGGGCTTGCGCATACCATTCAATTTATTATTGAAAAAAGTTAAAAAAAGGCTATATACAGATTTTCTTCTGTATATAGCCTTTTTATATAAATAAATAGACAAAGAACGGGCACAGAAATGCCCCTATGATCGCCGTTAAGCCCATCGACAAGGATCCGACCGATAATTCCTGCTCTCCATAATCTTTCAATTTGACAAGTCCTACGCCGTGTGAGGCACTTCCTACCGAAACACCTCGACTGACAGCTGATTCAATTTTGCCATATTTAATAACAAATGGTCCGATAATGGCTCCTACAAACCCTGCTATCATTACAAACACAGCTGTTAGTGGAGGAATACCCCCTATCGTCTCACTAACTTGCATGCCAACAGGTGTTGTCAATGATTTAGGTAAGGCCGTTAACAACCAATTTTCACTAACCCCAATCCATTTTAACAACACAAAAACTGTTACTAAACCTGTTACCATTGCAATGACAATTCCCGACAAAATCGAAATTTTGTACTTCATGATAATGGCACGCTGATTGTATAGCGGGTAAGCAAGGGCTACAACAGCAGGTCCTAACATTTTTTGAAGCCACTCTCCACCCTCCATATAAGTAGGATATGGAATTTCAAAAACAAGTAAAATGACTATACTAAGTAATGTTGTAGTTACTAATGGAATCATTAAAGGATACGGGAAACGTTGATAAAGTTTTGTCAATAAATAGAATAAAGTAATTGTGCCCGCTACGACAATTATTTCAGTCAACGGTTAATTCCCCCTCTCCTTCTTCTACAATTGCTTCTTTTTTTGCCGCCTCTTTTCTCTCAATAAGTTGGCTAAGTAACCCAGTAATATAAATAGAAACTAATGTACTAGCAATAACAGCTAAAATAATTAGTAGACCAGTCTTTGACCAAAGTTCAGGATAGTCAATCACCCCTACTGTTGCAGGGATAAAAAATAATGTTAATATACCAATTAAAAAACCTGCACCATCTTGAATGTATTCAACTTTAATGATTTTAAAATGGAGTGAAAGTGCTAATAGTAGTAACCCAATTACACTCCCTGGAAGAGGTAAATGCAATAAAGTCACAATGCCAACACCCATGTAATAAAAAATATTTAGTATCCCAATCTGGACAATAATTCGAACAACCCTCATTAAAACCGCAACAAAATTCTCGTTCAACATTTACTACTTTTCACCCCCTCACGTTCATTCTACATGTGCAGAAATTTTCTGTCTATTATAATTTTAGAAAAATAATAGAAAAAAACCTACATTAGAAACAATATTTAAACAAGCTATCATCTACAAACATACGTCTCTTTTTAGTGATTTCTCTATACAAAAATAATGAAATGCTCTACAACTCTATTAATTAAGTATCCCTTCACATCCTTTTTTATAGTTTTTTTGAACAACCATAGATTATATAACATAATAGCTGTTAATATAGATTTATTATTTTTAATTTTCTTAATATTGAAGGAAGTGGGATGATCGCTTATTATAAAACCATTAAAATTACAAACACGATTTGCCTACTATAGTAGTTTTTTTATTCTAATCATTGTAGTCTTTGCTGGCTTACTATTTTATTTAACAATTTCAGATGCACTGCAAACACAATTGGGAAAACGGGCCCTCTATTTGGCAGAAACAACTGCTAATCGTGGGGATGTTTTAGCTGCTTTTAAAACAGACAATCCAACGGAGGTACTTCAAAAAATCAGCACCGATATTATGAATACAACAGATGCTGCATACGTAGTTATTGGCAACGAAAATGGCATTCGATACTCTCATCCCATTACTGAACGAATTGGCAAACCTATGGTTGGTGACGACAATGCACGTGCATTATTAGATGGGGAATCCTATATCTCCATTGCTAATGGCTCTATGGGTGAGTCAATTCGAGGTAAAGCCCCTGTGTTCGGCACGGATGGGACAATTCTCGGTGTCGTTTCAATTGGCTACTTAACAAGTGAGCTGGACAACTTATATTTGCAATATCTCGACAACATTTTTTATATTATGATGCTTGCCTTAATCATTGGTATTGTCGGTTCCATTTTTTTATCTCGCAGTATCAAAAAACAAATGTTCAACCTCGAACCTAATGAAATTGCCAATCTTTTCACAGAAAAAAATGCACTGATTGAATCTGTACGAGAAGCAATTATTACTGTTAATCACAAAGGTGAAATTACAACGCTAAACAATGCTGCAGCTAAAATCTTACATTTATCCGACAAAGATTCTGTAATCGGAGAAAATATTGAATATCATGTTCCTAATACTCACCTACTTGAAGTTCTTACTTATGGTAAAAAACAACACGATAAACCAATGATTATTAATGGTAATGAAATAATTGTGAACCGCGTGCCCATAAAGATGAACGGGAAAATTGTTGGTGCTGTTGCTAGTTTTCGATTGCAGTCAGAAATTGACCAGCTAGCGATTGAATTATCTCAAGTTAAGCAATATACCGAAGCATTACGTGCACAAACGCATGAATTCAACAATATTCTTTATACGATTTCAGGGCTAATTCAATTGAATGCCTCAGATGAAGCATTATCTATTATTCATAAAGAAGTACAAGGGCATTCTTCATTAACTCAGTTCATCACTAATCGTGTCAAAGACCCATTTTTAAATGGACTTATCATAGGGTTCTTTAATCGGGCACGCGAATTAAAAGTCAAACTTATTTTCGATGAAGACAGTTATTTAGAAACGTTGCCGGATAACATCGAAAAAAGTCTCATTATCTCCATAATGGGTAATTTGTTGACAAATGCTTTTGAAGAAGTTGAGAAAAATAAGGATCGCCCACCAATTGTTAGACTTTTTGTTTTTGACAATGGTCAAGAAATAATAATAGAGGTTGAAGATTCAGGTAACGGCTTAGCACAAGAAAAGCTAGAAGTACTCTTTTCAGAAAATATTTCCACAAAAGATACGAAATTTAGAGGATATGGTTTACGTAAAGTTATTTCAAGTGTTCATGAATTAAACGGCACACTGGCTCTTGAAGAAGGAGATTTAAGTGGTGCATTATTCATTGCATCTATTAGCAAAGGGGGAAATGTAGGAGATGCAAAATATTGAAGTATTGATTATTGAGGATGATGTACGTGTTGCTGACGTGCATCGTCGTTTTTTAGAAAAAATTGAAGGATTTCATGTAATTGCCTGTGCACATACCGGTGAAGAGGCACTAGACTGGCTCATGTCTTTTTCACCGCAACTTATTTTATTGGATGTTTACTTACCTGATATTCTTGGCATTGATTTGATTGATAAAATTCAAGCAATTCGGCCATTTACCAACATTATTTTGATTACAGCGGCAACAGAAGCACATATTGTGCAAGAAGCTTATCGAAAAAATGTCACGGACTATATTTTAAAACCTTTTACTTTCGAGCAATTAAAAGAAAGTGTCGAAAAATACCGCATGAAACACTTTATTCTACAAAATGATGAAAAATTCACGCAGGAAAAAATTCAACAGCTCTGGCCAAAAGCACCATCCAATGAAAAAATAGAATTATCATTATTACCAAAAGGGATCGATCCAACAACAATGAATCATGTCATCAATCATTTAACTACCATTGAGGATGGTACTACTGCTGAGGGATTAGGAAAAAATATCGGGGTCAGCCGTTCTACAGCTCGGCGTTATTTAGAGTTTCTCGTTACACAAAAACAAGCACATACTGAGCTTATTTATGGTACTGTTGGACGACCTGAGCGTAGATACTTCATTACTCATAAACATTATGAACAGAATGAAACAAATTAACATTATTATCATAATATTGTCATTGGATAAATTTACGGTAAATTTATGGTAGCGCTTGCAATTGCAGCGCTACCATTTTTCTTTACAAGGGGGATATCTTATGTGGAAAACATTGACGAAATTTGCGGCAGCAACACTTTTATTAGCTGGCTTGGCAGGCTGCACTTCAACAGATTCTTCTAGCGCTGGGGAAGCGGGAGAAACGAAAGCAAGCAATTATCCGGAAAATAATATCACAATTGTTGCTCCTTCTGGCGCTGGCGGTGGCTGGGATTTAACAGCGCGAGTAATTTCTAAAACGATGAATGATACAAAACTTATTGAAAAACCAATACAGGTGGAAAACAAACCTGGTGGTGGTGGCGCCGTATTTATGGCTACTTTTGCGACTAAAGAAGCTAAAAATGATTACATGCTAATGGTAAAATCACCACCTATTTTGATTAATAATGAAAAAGCTGAAGGAAACAGTAAATTTGGTTATAAGGATACAACACCTTTAGCACAATTAACGCGTGATTATGGTGCCATTGTGGTTAAAAATGATTCGGCTTATCAAACGCTCGATGACGTGATAAATGCCTTAAAAACGACTCCTCAAGATGTAACACTAGCTGGTGGTTCTGCACCAGGATCTATGGATCATCTGGTAGGTATTATTCCAGCATTTAAATCCGGAATCGATTTAAAAACAGTTAAATACGTTTCTTATGATGGGGGTGGTGAAGCTGTTGCTGCACTATTAGGTGGTAATGCCGATGTGATTGCAACAGATGCCTCGACCATAGCATCCTATGTAAAATCAGGTGATGTTCGCGTACTAGCTGTCAGTTCTTCAGAGCGATTAGAAGGTGAATTAGCTGAGGTGCCAACTTTTAAAGAAGCAGGTATTGATGAAGAATTTACAATTTGGCGCGGTATTTTTGGACCAAAAAATATGTCTGAAGATGCTTTAACATATTGGTCTGAAAAATTGCAAGCAATGGTTGAAACAGATGAATGGAAATCTGAAGTAGAACGCAATGGCTGGCAAAGTGAGTACCGCAACGCAGAGGAATTCACTAAATATTTAGATGAGCAAAACGAGACAATTGTTGAGCTATTAACAGCTCTAGGTATGCAAAAATGAAGAAAGAAAAGCGACTCTTTTCGTCGCTTTTCTTGATAGGAGGTGCAAAACGGTTGAGCCAAACTTTCGATAAAATCTCGAGTATTGTATTTTTCATCATTGGTATTTTATTTGTCGTACAAGCAACTCAAATTTCAGATAGCGCATACGGTTCTACAGTGGGACCGAAAACATTTCCATTAGGCTTGGGAATAATTCTAGTGTTACTTAGCTTACGGCTCTTTTATGAAACATGGAGACAAGCTGTGAAGGCAAGATTAGCTAAAGGTCCAAAATCGCCTTCGAACCCACTTCCCATTGAAATAAAAAAGTTCTTCATCCTATTTGTTAGCGCGATAGCCTATGTATTTTTCCTTGAAATAGTAGGTTACGTGATTACGACTTTTATCTTTTTATTAATCGGCTTCCAAACAATGGAACGAGGGAAAATAGTAGTTTCTGTTATTATTTCAGCCACTTTCTCCGTTGGCATCTATTATTTATTTTCAGTTATTCTAGGTGGCTCTTTGCCTAGCTTGCCTACTTTTTAGTGTGAAGGAGTGAACACATGTCAACAGTGCAATTTTTAGCTGACGGCTTCGCAGTTGCTTTTCAATGGCAAAATCTATTATTTGCTTTTGTCGGCGTTATTATCGGCACTGCAGTTGGGGTGCTTCCTGGAATTGGTCCAATGAGTGGGGTTGCTTTGCTCATACCAGTTACTGCAACACTTACATCAGGATTACCAACTGAAGCTGCTGCTGCAAGTTCTATCATTTTACTTGCAGGCGTATATTACGGGGCTATGTACGGTGGCTCAACAACTTCTATTCTGTTAAATACGCCTGGTGAATCATCATCTGTTGTTACAACACTCGATGGTTATCAAATGGCGAAACAAGGTCGTGCTGGTAGTGCTCTTGCTATTGCTGCAATTGGATCGTTTTGTGCAGGCATCATAGCATTACTTGGTCTTGTACTATTAGCCAAACCATTATCCAGTGTGGCATTAAAATTCGGTCCTGCTGAATATTTTTCATTAATGCTACTAGGTCTTGCCGCAGTGAGTGGACTTGCTGGGCGTTCGATTACGAAAGCGTTAATCATGACGGTGCTTGGTTTAATGCTTGGTACAGTCGGAATTGATGCAGTATCAGGTATCGAACGTTTTACTTTTGGTCAACCAATGCTGTTTTCTGGAATTGAATTTTTGACAATTGCCGTCGGTTTATTTGCCCTAGGTGAAGTATTCAAAACGATACTTGAAAAAGACGGTGATGATGGTCAAATTGCAAAGATTACGCGCATTTTACCAACAAAACAAGATTTAAAAGATAGTGCAGTGCCGATTGCACGCGGCTCATTTTTAGGGTTTTTCATCGGTGTCTTACCTGGTGCAGGGGCAACACTTGCTTCCTTCTTTTCTTATATTACCGAGAAAAAATTCAGTAAGACACCAGAGAAATTCGGCAAAGGGCATATTGCTGGTGTAGCTGGACCTGAATCAGCTAACAATGCAGCATCGGGTGGTGCAATGATTCCACTTCTAACTTTAGGTATTCCAGGTTCTGGTACTACCGCTATTTTAATGGGTGCACTCATTATGTACAATATTCAGCCAGGTCCGTTATTATTTGATGAGCATCCTGAGGTTGCTTGGGGGTTAATTGCAAGTATGTTTATTGGTAACTTAATGTTATTAGTTTTAAATATGCCGCTTGTACGTATTTTTGCAAAAATAATTGAAACGCCTAAAAAATATTTATTACCAATCATTATCGCTATATCGTTTTTCGGTGTTTATGCCGTGCAATATACAACATTCGATTTATATTTATTACTTGCTTGTGGACTACTTGGCTATCTATTTGCTAAAAACGACTACCCTGTAGCGCCTCTAGTACTTGCTCTTGTCTTGGGACCTATGATCGAAAATAATATGCGTCGAGCTTTAACTATCTCTAATGGAGATTTTTCAATTTTCATGACAAAACCTTTATCATTACTATTTTTAGTTGTTGCAGTGTCTTGGTTGCTCATACCGCTACTTATGAAAATGCGTGGTAAAAATGTCATTATTAATGAAGAAGAATAAAAAGAGTGGAGAAAACTTATTTCTCTTCACTCTTTATGTATTTATAGTGCGTGACCTGAACCACCATCGATATTAACAGACGTTCCCGTCACATAGCTTGCGGCATCTGATACTAAGAAAGTAATAACATTTGCTGCTTCCTGCGTGTCACCAACACGCCCTAGAGGAATAGATTGGCCAACCTTTTGAGAATATTCTCCCCATGATAACTCCGATGCTTCTTTTTTCCATTGATTTTCAATTTGATCACTGCGAATTAACCCAATACAAACCGAGTTTACACGGATATTATCTTTTCCTAAATCTTTGCTCATCGCCTTCGTTAGAGCAAGCCCTGCTGCACGACTGACAGTAGTCGGAAGCGAACTTGCTGGTGGCGTTTTTGCCATGACAGCTGTTACATTAACAATGGCTCCCCCACCAACCTTACGCATATGAGGCACAGCAAATTTCGAACAATTAATAGCTCCAAACACTTTTAAATCTAAATCTGCCTGCCATACTTCACTACTAACCGATTCAAAAGGATTGGCTGATGCTGTGCCGGCGTTATTAATGACAATATCAATACGCCCATAATGCGCTACTGTTCGCTCGATAAGCTTCTTACAATCTTTTTCTTTCGTAATATCAGTCGGTACGAATAAAACGTCCTTGCCCGTTTCGTTTTTAATGCAACCAGCTGCTACTTGTAGCTGTTTTTCACCACGTGCACACAACACAACTTGAGCGCCTTCTTTGACAAGCTGCATGGCAGTATAATATCCGATGCCTTTACTTGAACCTGTAATAATTGCCACCTTGCCCTTTAAGCCTAATTCCATCTCATCATCACCTCTGTATTATTAGAATATTCTTTCTATATTAACTGTATCAAAATTACAAGGAATATACAAAAAAACGACTATAAAGCAAACATGCTTTATAGTCGTTTCAAATGTTTCAACTTATTTTTTAGCTAAAATATGGATTGGGTTGCCTAGTAAAACTTCAGCAGTTTCCATTGTGATTTCACCTAGTGTTGGGTGAGCATGAATAGTTAGAGAAATATCTTCAGCAGTCATGCCGCCTTCAATAGCTAAGCCCATTTCAGCGATCATATCTGATGCACCAGCACCAACAATTTGAGCACCAATTAATAAGCCGTCTTCTTTACGAGCTACTAGCTTCACGAAACCTTCTGCTTGGTTCAATGCAAGAGCACGACCATTTGCTGCGAATGGGAATTTCGCTGCAGTATACTCGATACCTTCTGCTTTAGCTTGATCTTCATTGTAACCAACAGTCGCCATTTCTGGATCTGTGAAGCATACAGCAGGAACAGCTAAATAATCCACGATTGATTTTTCGCCAGCGATTGCTTCAGCAGCAATTTTACCTTCATAAGAAGCTTTATGCGCAAGCTGAGGACCCGCTACGATATCACCGATTGCATAGATGTTCGGAATATTTGTACGACATTGTTTGTCGACATTAATAAGACCGCGTTCACCGAATTCAATACCGATTTCAGCAAGACCCATTTCATCTGTATTTGGACGACGACCAACAGTAACTAATACGTAATCAGCTTCAACTTTTTTCTCTTCTCCGCCAACTTCATATGTTACTACTACGCCGTTTTCTGTTTCTTCAACGCCTTTTGCAGATGCGTTTACTTCCATTTCAACGCCTTTCTTTTTAAGGCCTTTTTTCACGATTTGTGTCATTTGTTTTTCGAAGCCAGCTAAAATATCTTTGCCGCCTTCAATAATTGTTACTTGTGAACCAAGGTTAGCATAAGCTGAGCCTAGCTCTGTACCAATATATCCTCCACCGATAACGACTAATTTACCAGGTACTTCTTGTAAAGAAAGTGCGCCTGAAGAGTTTAGTACACGATCAGTAAATTTAAATGTTGGAATTTCAACTGGACGAGAACCTGTTGCTAAAATCACATTGTTAAATGTGTAAGTTTGAGCAGATTCACCATTGATGATACGCACTGAATGAGCGTCTACAAAATAAGCTTCACCTTGTACAATTTCAACTTTATTGCCTTTAAGTAAGCCTTCAACACCGCCAGTTAATTTTTTAACAACGCTGTCTTTAAATGCTTGTGCTTTTGAGAAGTCTAATTTCACGTCAGAAGCGACGATACCCATGTCATCTGAATGCTTAGCTTGTTCAAAACGGTGACCTACTGAAATTAATGCTTTTGATGGGATACAACCTACGTTTAAGCACACACCACCAATTACATCCTTTTCAACGATTGTTACTTTTTGGCCAGTTTGTGCTGCACGAATTGCTGCTACATATCCTCCAGGACCTGAACCAATGACAAGAGTATCTGTTTCGATTGGGAAATCTCCTACTACCATTTTTGTTACGCCTCCATTAATAATAATTCTGGCTCACTTAACAAACGCTTTAAGTGATTTAAAGCATTTTGCGCAGTGGCTCCATCGATCATACGATGATCAAAGCTCAATGATAATGCTAACACAGGTGCAGCTACAATTTCACCATTTTTTATTACAGGTTTCTCTGAAATTCGACCAATTCCTAAAATTGCAACTTCAGGATGATTAATAACTGGTGTGAACCATTGTCCTCCTGCCGAACCGATATTCGTGATAGACATTGATGCACCTTTCATTTCATGTGGAGCAAGCTTGCTATCACGGGCTTTTGTTGCTAGTTCATTTATTTCATTTGATAACGCAAATACCGATTTGCGATCTGCATGTTTAATGACCGGAACAAGTAAGCCTTTTTCTGTATCTGCCGCAATACCAATATTGTAGTAATGCTTTTGAATAATTTCTTGTGTTGCATCATCTAATGAGCGGTTAAATTCTGGGAACTCGCGCAAAGTAGAAATAAGCGCTTTTACAACGTATGGTAAGTACGTTAATTTCACACCTTTTTCAGCAGCGATATCTTTGAATTTTTTACGATGTGCTACAAGTGCCGTCACATCGACTTCATCCATAAGTGTAACATGAGGAGCTGTTTGTTTCGAGTGTACCATTGCTTTTGCAATCGCTTTTCGAATACCAGACATTTTTTCACGTGTCTCAGGGAAATCACCTTCAAGAACCACTGGTGCCGCTGAAGTTGGCTCTTGTTGAGCAATTACTTCTTCCGCTGCAATTGGTGCTTCTTCAGCCTGTGCTACGCCACCACCATTTAAGAAATTCTCGATATCTCCTTTTAGAATACGGCCATTTTTGCCTGTACCTGCAACTTCACGAATATTTACATCATTATCACGTGCAAATTTTCGTACTGAAGGCATCGCAATAATACGCTTAGTACTATCAGTAGCTTCTTCTTTTACAGAAGCCGCTTCTTTTACTGGCGTTTCTTCTTTAGCAGGTGCTTTCGCTACATCCTGACCAGCTTCAGCAGTTGCCTGTACTTGAGCCTCAGTTTTCGCTTCTGCATGGTCGTCACCTTTTAATTTTAAATCTTCGTAACCAGGAGCATCAAAACGAATTAATACATCGCCCACAACAGCTACTGTACCTTCTCCTACTAATACTTCCTCTACTTTACCTTCAACTGGTGATGGAATCTCTACGACTGCTTTATCATTTTGTACTTCACAAAGAATATCGTCTTCTTTCACTGTATCCCCAGCTTTAACGAACCATTTAACGATTTCTCCTTCGTGAATACCCTCGCCAATATCTGGTAATCTGAATTCAAATGCCATGTGTACCCATCCTTTCTCTTTGCTCTTCATCAAATTTGCAGGTTACATTAGAATGTTAAAACTTTTTTCGCTGTTTCCATTACATCTTTATAGTTCGGTAACCAAACACCTTCAGCTTGTGGGAATGGGTACACAGTATCTGGTGCTGCTACACGAAGTACAGGTGCTTCTAAGCTTAAAATTGCACGCTCTGTAATTTCAGCTACAACATTCGCAGCAATACCTGCTTGTTTTTGCGCTTCTTGAACAACAATTGCACGACCTGTTTTTTCAACTGAAGCAATGATTGTTTCAATATCAATTGGCTGAATTGTACGTAAGTCAATAACTTCGACAGAGTGACCTTCTTTTTCTAATTCTTCTGCTGCCTTCAAGCTTTCATGTACCATGAGGCCATATGCAACGATTGTTAAATCTTTACCTTCACGTTTTACATCCGCTTTTCCTAGTGGAATTGTGTATGCTTCCTCCGGTACCTCTTCACGGAACGAACGATATAATTTTAAATGCTCTAAGAAAATAACTGGATTATCATTACGAATAGATGAAATCAGTAAGCCTTTTGCATCGTATGGTGTTGATGGTACAACAACAGTTAATCCTGGTTGCGCTGTCATTAAGCTCTCTAAGCTATCTGAGTGCATTTCTGGCGTATGTACGCCACCACCAAATGGTGAACGGATTGTTACAGGTGCGTTGTATACACCACCACTACGGTAGCTCATACGTGCTAATTGACCACTAATTGAATCCATTACTTCATAAACGAATCCAAAAAATTGAATTTCAGGAACTGGTCGGAAACCTTCTAGAGAAAGACCAATCGCTAGGCCACCAATACCAGACTCTGCTAATGGTGTATCGAACACTCGGTCAACACCGAATTCTTTTTGTAGGCCTTCAGTTGCGCGGAATACCCCACCGTTGACACCCACATCTTCTCCGAATACAAGAACGTTTTCATCGTTCTTTAATTCTGTGCGAAGTGCATCTGTAATTGCTTGAATCATCGTCATTTGTGCCATAGGTTATTTCGACTCCTTCTCTTTGTAGATTTCATACTGTTCTTTTAAATTCGATGGCATTTCGCCTTTATACATGTTTTCCATTAACTCTGTTACTTTTTGTTTTGGAGCAGCATCAGCTTTTTTAATAGCTTCTTTAATCTCTTCTTTTGCACGCTCTATGACAGCCTCTTCTTTTTTCTCATCCCACAGACCTTTAGCTTCTAGATATTTACGGAAACGTACAAGCGGGTCCTTTTGTGCCCATTCGCTATCTGTATCTGATGTACGGTAACGTGTTGGATCATCCCCTGCCATTGTATGTGGACCATAGCGGTAACACATTGTTTCAATAAATGTTGGGCCTTCACCATTGACTGCGCGCTCACGTGCATCACGTGTAGCTACATATACTGCAAGAGCATCCATGCCATCTACTAAAATACTTGGCACACCAGCCGCTACACCTTTCTGCGCAATCGTTTTTGCTGCAGTTTGTAATTCACGAGGTGTAGAAATTGCGTATTGGTTGTTTTGTACAATGAAAATTGCTGGAGATTTAAATGCGCCAGCGAAGTTAATGCCTTCATAGAAATCACCTTGTGATGATCCACCATCACCTGTATATGTTACAGCAACGGCTTTTTTACCGCGTTTTTTAAGACCAAGCGCTACCCCAGCAGCTTGAATATATTGTGCACCAATAATGATTTGTGGTGCTAAAACGTTTACACCTTCAGGAACCTGATTCCCTGCAAAGTGTCCACGTGAGAATAAAAATGCTTTTTCTAAAGGTAAACCATGCCAAACAATTTGTGGTACATCACGGTAACCTGGTAAAATCCAGTCTTCTTTTTCTAAGGCAAAATGAGAAGCAAGTTGTGACGCTTCTTGACCAGCAGTCGGTGCGTAGAAGCCTAATCGCCCTTGACGGTTAAGTGAGATAGAGCGTTGGTCTAAAATACGTGTATATACCATACGCGTCATTAACTCTACTAGCTCCTCGTCTGCTAATTTTGGATCCGCCTCTTCATTAACAATTTCGCCTTCTTCATTCAGAATTTGGAACATTTCAAACTTGTCTTCGATTTCAGTTAGCGTTTGTTTTGGATCAAAAATATTATTGTTTTTGTTACCCATTTGTCACATCTCCCTTTCAACTGTATTAAAATAAATCACTTTTTAACTAGTACAACTTATCCTTAGGACTCAGTATACTGAATAAAATATCGTCGGTCAATCATATATTCCAGCTATAAACGAAGATTTCCCTTAAAATAAAGAGTTGTCCGCTCTGTCCTATACTGTATCATTCGCAATCAATCGCTGTATTACAACAACTTTTTATAAGCGCACTAATATAACGTTTCCCTAGATAATTATCACTAGTAGAATACCCTAGTTCATGACAATCTAATAGCAACAAAAATAATTTTAAGTTTAATTAGATGAATGAATTTCATAAATAGTTATTCTATAAAGAAACACGTATATTTAGGAGTGTAAGGCGGCGACTCTAGCGGGAAAAGCAAGCGAACCGAGATACTGGACTGAGCTTTTATGGGAACGAAGGCTAAAAGCGTCACGTCCTGTGACAACGCCTTCGTGACCAACATCCTGTTGCTGACGCTTCGCTTTCGCACATAAAAACACCTGTTGCTGACGCTTCGCTTTCGCACATAAAACATTTGTTGCCCCGAAGTGGCTCGGTGCTTGCTCGCAGAAAGCGTCCGCCTGTAGCGAAATATAATTATGTGATAGGAACAATTACTTTATTTTCTTTCATAATATTCGCCTTTATTAATATGAAAGTGAATGATGAAATTGATTCAAATGCTTGCTTTTTTCATGTGAATGTACTGAAACGTGATGTATACTTGTATATAGAGCTATACAAAGTGATTGAAAGGAAGATTCACACATGATTTTAATGGATGATATTATTCGCGAAGGCCATCCCACTTTACGCGCAAAAGCTGAGGAAGTTAAATTCCCTTTATCTGAAGAAACAAAAAAACTTGCTGAAGACATGCTTCAATATTTAAAAAACAGCCAAGATCCTGAAATTGCGGAAAAATATAATTTACGTGGTGGCATTGGACTTGCTGCCAATCAAGTAAATAGCTTACATCGCATGTTTGCCCTTCACGTGAAAGATGATAATGGCGAACAACTGAGCTTCACTGCGATTAACCCGAAAATTGTTAGCCACTCCGTAGAAAATACTTACATGGCTGCTGGTGAAGGATGCCTATCGGTTGATCGTAATGTACCTGGTTATGTGCCACGTCATGCACGTATTACGGTGAAATTCAAAACAATTGACGGCGACGAAAAAAAATTACGCCTTAAAGGTCTGGCTGCTATTGCATTCCAGCATGAATTAGATCATTTAAATGGCGTCATGTTTTACGATCGTATTAACGAAAAAAATCCATTTGCTGATATTCCAAATTCCGTACCTTACGAGCGCGACTAAACGCGCCAAGCAGTCTACTGTTGTAGGCTGTTTTTTAATTTTTATCTGGCGCTTTGCAGTTTTTATCCATCACTTTTTAGATTTTATCCGTCACTTTACAGTTTCTATCCGTCACTTTTTAGATTTTATCCGTCACTTTACAGTTTCTATCCATCACTTTTTAGATTTTATCCGTCACTTTGCAGTTTTTATCCATCACTTTTTAGATTTTATCCGTCACTTTACAGTTTCTATCCGTCTAATATTTATATACCCCAAATTACAAGAAGTATTGCCAACAATAAAAAAAGCCTTCATAGATAGACACTACGC